>NZ_JBEPAK010000011.1:0-59872 GCF_040298565.1 Kitasatospora sp. NPDC001539
CCGCCATCAGGGCGCCCGCCTGCTGCTCCAGCTGCTCGTCGGTGAGCCCGTCGTCGTCGGCTGCGGGCGTCCTGCGTGCCGCGGGCGCCGGGGCGGTGGGGCCGGCGGTGGTGCGGTGGTGCCGCGGTGAGGCGCGGTGGCCGGAGCCGGGCGGGGTCGGGTGGAAATCGCTGGTCGGTCCCCGGCCGCCGCAGGAGAATGCGCGGCATGACTCAACGGCCCCTGCTCCTGCTCGACGTGGACGGACCGCTCAACCCCTACGCCGCGCCGAACACCCGCCGCCCCGCGGGCTACGGCACCCACCGGCTGCTGCCCGAGTCCTGGGTGGCGCGCCAGAAGCCGCAGCCCGGGGCGCGGGTGAAGCCGCTGCGGGTGTGGCTGAATCCGCTGCACGGGCCCGAGCTGTCGGCGCTGCCGTACGAGCTGGTGTGGGCGACGACCTGGATGCACGAGGCGAACACCTTCATCGGTCCGCGCATCGGACTGCCCGAACTCCCTTACATACCGTGGACGGAGGTCTTCCGGGAGGACCCGGACGGCCTGCACTGGAAGACCAGGGAGCTGGTCGCCTGGGCGGCCGGGCGGCCGTTCGTCTGGCTGGACGACGAACTCGGCCCGGCGGACATCGAGTGGATCGCCGCTCACCACCCGGCGCCGGCGCTGCCGCTCTGGGTCGACCCGCGGTTCGGCCTGGGGGAGCTGCACTTCGCGGCGCTGCGGGAGTGGGCACAGGAGGAATGCTGACCCGGCCGCCGCACCCGGCGCCGGGCCCGGTGGCCGGGTGTGGTGGCCGGGTGCGGCTTCCGGGTGGTAGCGTCCCGGCCGGCTCGTGAGCGGCGACAGCGTCAGTCCGAACCGAGCACCGCTCCGAGGGCCTCGAGGAAGCGGTCGGTGGTCTCCTCGTCCCGCACGGCGATCCGCAGCCAGTCCTCGCCGAGCCCGGGGAAGGTGTCCCCGCGCCGGACGGCGAAGCCGTGCTCGCGCAGCCGCTCGCGGACGGCCGCCGCTCCCGGAAGCCGGACCAGCACGAAGGAGGCGGCCGGTTCGCCGTGGATCCGCAGCGCCGGGAAGGCGGCCAGGCCCTTCAGCAAGTACGCGCGCCACAGGGCCAGTTCGGCGGCGGCCCGCTCCGCCTCGGCGAGCGCCGCCGGGCCGCTGCAGATCTCGGCGGCGGCCAGCGCCGGGGTGGAGACCGGCCAGAGCGGCTGGGCGGCGGCGAGGTCGGCGATCAGCGGCGCCGGGCCGAGGACGTAGCCGATCCGCAGTCCGGCCAGGCCCCAGGTCTTGGTGAGGCTGCGCAGGACGACGACCCGGCCGGGCAGGTCCCGCACCGAGGCCAGGGACTCCCGTTCGCCGGGGACGGTGTCCATGAAGGCCTCGTCCACCACCAGGGTGCGCCCGGGCCGGGCGAGCGCGGCGACGGCCCCGGCGGGGTGCAGCACGGAGGTCGGGTTGGTCGGGTTGCCGAGGACGACCAGGTCCGCCTCCTCGGGGACGGCGGCGAGCCGGAAGCCCTCCTCGGGGGTGAGCAGCACCCGGTGCACGCGGTGGCCGGCGTCCCGCAGTGCCGCCTCGGGCTCGGTGAACTGCGGGTGCACGACGACGATGTGACGGGTAGTCAGTACGCGGGCGAGCAGGACGAAGGCTTCCGCCGCCCCCGAGGTGAGCAGCACCTCCTCGACCGGGCGCCGGTGCCGGGCGGCCACCGCGGCGCGGGCGGCGCCCTGGTCCGGGTAGGCGGCGAGGTCGCCGAGGGTGGCGGCCAGGTGCTCGCGGAGCCAGACCGGGGGCGTGCCGGTGCGGACGTTGACGGCGAGGTCGACCAGGGCGCGCCCGTCGGCGCGGACCTCGGCGTCGCCGTGGTGGCGCAGGTCGGGTTCGATGGCGGTCACGCGGAGTCTCCTGCTGGTCGATCCGGTCGATCTGGTCGATCTGGTCGAGTGGGTGGATCCGGTCGGGCGGTCCGGGCGGGTGGAGCTGGTCGAGCGGACTGGTTGAACCGGCCGGCCGGTTGACCCGGTCGGACCGGTCAAACGGGCCGGGCGGCGTCGGTGGCCGGCCGGGGTGCGCGGTGGACCTCGTACGGGCCGGGTGGCACCGCGGGCTCCGCGCCGTCGCCCAGGGCGACCAGCACGACGGCGTGTCCGTGCGCGGCGAGCGCGGCGGCCGCCCCGACGTGGTCGACCGCCGTTCCGGTGCCGTCCACCGCCTCGCCGACGCAGGGCGCCACCCGCCCGCCGGCGCCCGGTACCGCCCCGGAGGCGGACCAGGCGGACCAGGCGGCCCAGGCGGTCCGAGCGGTGGGAGCAGCCGAGGCGGCTGCGGCGGCCCGCGGCGGCTCCGGCCGCAGCAGTCCGGCCACCGCCTCGACCGCCTCCGGCCGGCCCACCACCGCCGAGGCGGCCCGCAGTTCGGCCAGCGCCCGCGCCCCCAACCGGTCGGTCGTCCCGGCCGGCCCGAGGCCGACCACGACCAGCCGCCCGCGCACCGCCGCCGCCCGGGCGACCGCCACCGTCGCCGTCGCCGACTTCCGCTTGGTGACCACGAGGCGGCCGCCCGGGGCGCTGGCCAGTGCGGCCGCCTCGGCGACGCTGGCCGTGCCGACGGCCGCACCGACCAGCTCGGACGGGTTCGGCACCGGTACGTCCGCCAGCAACTGCGGCGGGTGCTCGTCCACGGCCACCCCGGCGAGGCGGGACGCTGCCCAGCGCACCGCCGGGTGGTCCGCCTTGCCGGTCACGGTGGCGAGCCGGGCCACCGCGGAGCCGGCGAGGCCGTTCTCCTCCAGGGTGTCCGCCAACAGCCGCAGGACCTCGGTCCGTTCGGTGCCGCCGCCCGCGCCGATGCCGACCACCAGGGTGCGCGGGAACACCAGGACGTCGCCGCGGTCCGGATCGTCCCGGGTGACGACCCGCAGGGCCGGGGGGTCGGCGGCGTGCGGTCGGACCCCGCCGCCGGCGATCAGTCCGATCACGTCCCGTGCTCCTTCGTCCAAGCCCCCGTGATCCCACCACGGGCGGCCGAAACGGGTCAATCGCGGCGGGTGTGAGATCCACCGCCGCGCCGGTTGCTTCGTGTGGCGACCGCGTCGCAGCTGTTCGCCTGTTCTTCACCTCCCTTGTGCGGTACACGACACGCCGCGCTCCTACTGTTCTCGGCGCTCCCGCCCGGAAGCCCCGACCCCGGAGGACCCCATGGTCTTCGCACGACCGCGCACCCCCGGCACCCCCGCCGACGGGCCGCGCCCCGGCCGTCGCCGCAAGCTGCGCCCGCTCACCGCCCTCGCCGGCGGCCTCGGCCTGGTCGCCGGCTCGCTCGGCCTGTGGGCCGCCGGCGGCAGCGCCGCCGCCGACACCGCCGCCGGCCTGCCCTCGCCCGACCACATCGTCGTGGTGATGCTGGAGAACCACGCGTACTCGCAGGTGATCGGCAGCTCGTCCGCGCCGTACATCAACGGCACCCTGGTGGCCGGCGGCGCCAAACTGACCCAGTCCTACGCCCTCACCCACCCCAGCCAGCCGAACTACTACATGCTGTTCTCGGGCAGCTCGCAGGGCGTCGTCGACGACAGCTGCGTGGACGTCGGCGCGCTCCAGCAGCCCAACCTGGCCTCCGAACTGCTCGACGCCGGCCAGACCTGGGCCAGCTACAACGAGGGCCTGCCCGCCCCCGGCGCCACCGACTGCCGCGTCGACAACTACGCGCAGAAGCACAACCCGTGGTTCGGCTTCGGCAACGTGCCCACCGAGACCGCGTACGGCATGGACGCGTTCCCGACCGACTTCAGCACGCTGCCCAAGGTCTCCTTCGTCGTCCCGGACCTGTGCGACGACATGCACGACTGCTCGGTGGGCACCGGCGACTCCTGGCTGCGGAACAACCTCGACGCGTACGCCCAGTGGGCCAGGAGCAACAACAGCCTGCTGGTGGTGACCTTCGACGAGGACAACAAGCTGTCCGGCAACCGCATCCCGACCGTGGTCTACGGCGCCCACGTCGCCGCGGGCAGCTCCACCGCCACCCGCTACAACCACTACGACGTGCTGCACACCCTGGAGGACCTGGCCGGGGTCAACGCCCACGCCGGCAAGTCCGCGGGCGCCGCCGACATCACCGGCATCTGGAACTGACGCCCGTGTACGTCGCGGACTCCCGCAGCTCGAAGGCCCCCGTCGCGCCGGCCGCCGGCCGGGCGCGGCGGGGCGGGGCCGTGCGCGCGGTGCCGGGGACGGTCCTCGTCCTCGGCGCCGTCAGCATGGTCACCGACGTCTCCTCCGAGATGGTCAACGCCGTCCTGCCGCTCTACCTGCTCACCGGCCTCGGCCTGTCCCCGCTCGGCTTCGGGCTGCTCGACGGCATCCAGAACGGCTTCAGCGCCCTGGTCCGGCTGGCCGGCGGCCACCTCGCCGACCGCCGCGGCCGCGACGGTGCCGCCCGCCACAAGGCCGTGGCGGCCGTCGGCTACGGCCTGTCCGCGCTGTGCCGGCCGCTGCTGCTGTTCGTCCACACCGTGCCGCTGATCGGCGCCGTCATCGCCGTCGACCGCACCGGCAAGGGCCTGCGCACCGCGCCCCGGGACGCGATGATCTCGCTCGCCACCGAACCGGCCCACCGCGGCCGGGCGTTCGGCGTGCACCGGGCGATGGACACGGCCGGGGCCCTGCTCGGCCCGCTCACCGCCTTCCTGGTGCTGCGCCTGGCCGGCGGCCCGCTGCTCGCCGACGGCGGCGAACGGCACGGCTACGACGCCGTGTTCACGGTCAGCTCCTGCGTCGCCGCGCTGGGCGTCCTGATCCTGCTGCTGTTCGTGCCCGGCCGGCAGCCGGGTGACGAGCCGTCGGCGCCGGCGCCCTCGCTCCGCGACAGCCTCACCCTGCTGCGCCTGCCGGGCCTGCGCCGGCTCACCCTGTGCGCCGTGCTGCTCGGGCTCACCACCGTCAGCGACTCCTTCCTCTACCTGCTGGTCCAACGCCGGCTCGGCCTGTCCGTCAGCCTGTTCCCGCTGCTGCCGCTCGGCACCGCCGCCGCCTTCCTGCTGCTGGCCGTCCCGTTCGGCTCGCTCGCCGACCGGATCGGCCGCCGGCGGCTCTTCCTGCTCGGGCACGGCGTGCTGCTGCTCGGGTACGGGCTGCTGCTGTCACCGCTGCGCGGGCTGCCCGCGGTGATCTGCGTCCTGCTGCTGCACGGCGCCTTCTACGCCGCCACCGACGGGGTGCTCGCCGCCGCCGCGGCCGACGCGGTGCCCGCCGAGCAGCGCGGCGCCGGGCTGGCCCTGGTCGGCACCGGGCAGGCGCTCGCCCGGTTCGCCTGCTCGCTGCTGTTCGGCGCGCTGTGGAGCGCGGTGGGCGGCGTGAGCGCGCTGGCCTGGTCCGCCGGGGCGCTGGCGCTGTGCGCGGGCGGCGCCGCGGTGGTGCTGCACCGCTCGGAGACCGTCACCGTCGAGGAGGGGCCGTGAACCTGAGGAACCGCACCAGGGTGATCGTGCTGCTGGTCGCCGTGCTGGTGCTCGGCGCGGTCGGCACCGGAGCCGTCCTCTACGCGGCCGACCGCACCGCCGAGCGCGACCGCGCCCAGGCCGGCGGGCCGACCGTCAGCCCGGGCCCGGTCTCCCTGGAAAGCCCGGGCGGCGGACGGCGGTTGCTGTTCCGCAACATGGCCTGGGGCCCGCACCGGGACGAGATCACCGCCGTCCCGGCCGACCGGCCCGACGGACCGCGCACCGCCTCGGGCGTCCAGTGCCTGCGCTTCCACGCCGCCGCCGGCACCGGCATCTGCCTGCAGGCCCAGCACGGGGCGCTGGAGGACACCTACCGGGCCGTCGTCCTCGACGACCACCTGCACGAGCGGCGCTCCTTCCCCGCCGCCGGCATCCCCACCCGCGCCAGGGTCTCCCCGTCCGGGCACCTCGTCGCCTGGACGGTCTTCGTCAGCGGCGACTCCTACGCGGGCACCGACTTCTCCACCCGCTCCTCGATCGTGGACGTGCGGGACTGGAACCTGCGGGAGAACCTGGAGGACTTCACCGTCGTCAAGGACGGCCACCCGTACCAGGCCCACGACGTCAACGTGTGGGGCGTCACCTTCGCCGACGACAACACCTTCTACGCCACCCTGGCCAGCGCCGGGCAGACCCACCTCGTCCGCGGCGACCTCGCCGCCCGCACCCTCACCACCCTGCACGACAACGTCGAGTGCCCCTCGCTCTCCCCCGACGGCACCCGCATCGCCTACAAGAAGCGCGTCCCCGGCCTGCCCGCCGACGCGCCGTGGCGGCTGTACGTCCTCGACCTGGCCACGATGACCGAGACCGCCACCGCCGAGCAGCGCGACATCGACGACCAGGCGCTCTGGTCCGACGACCGCACCCTGCTCTACGCCCTGCCCGGGGACTACGGGGCCGACCTGTGGACCGTCCCGGCGGACGGTTCCGGCACCGCACGGCAGGTCACCGAGGCCGCGGTCGCCCCCGCCTACCTGGGCTGAGGAACTCTGGGCTACGGTGCCACGTCGAGCGGAACGCGACGTCCCGACCGAACGTCCCCGGGCCCGCCCGGGGCGCGTGCCGGCCGGGCGTCCTGAACGAGACGGGGGACCAAGACACCGTGGACGGCATCCCACCCGAGCGGACGGTGACCGACTCCTGGCCCGCCCTGCACGGCCGACCGGTCCTGCGGCGCACCGTCGCCGTCGGACTGGTCCTCGGCGTGTCCGTCGCCGCCGCCCTGGTGGTGCGCGGCGTCAACGCCCTGACGGAGGGCCAGGGAGGCCGGGAGACCGACCGGGACCGCGCCGAGCGCCTGGCCGGCCTCCACGCCTCCCAGCACCCCGGCGCGGGGCGGTACTACATCCCGGTCAGCACGGTCTACACCCGGACGCCGAGCGGCGCTCCGGTCGCCTACCTGCACTACCGGCTCGGCGGCGGCAAGGACCCGGGGGTGGGCGAGTTCCTGCAGACGTACGACCTCCCGGCGCCCGGGCCGACCGCCCCGCTGCCGCCGGACCTGGTGGCGGCGCTGGGCGGGGACGAGCCGGCGGAGGCGCCGGAGCTGCCGGAGGTGCTCCCCACGGCGTCCGCCCCCGGGGTGCCGTCGGCCGGGGCGTCCTCGCCCGGGACCGGCCCGGGGCCGGCGCCGGCCCCGGTCGCCGCCGCGGCGCAGCCGGCCGGTGGCGGCGCCGCGGCTGCCGACCCCGGTGTCGATGCCGGTGCCGATCCCGGTTCGGAGGGCGGCTCCGCAGCCGGCTTCGAGGCGGGTGCCGACGCCGATCCGGACTCCGACGGGGACGCCGGTTCCGCAGCGGCCTCCGCCGGAACGGCGGCCGGGGCCGGGGCGGGCGATCCCACCCCGGCCCCGACCCCGGCGCCGACCACCCCGAGCCGGACCCCGGACCCGACGCCGGGCTGGACGGCCACCCCGACCCCCGGCTGGAGCCCGTCCGCCGTCGCCGTGCACCCTCCCGGCGCCCGCCGGATCTACGTCGTCGCCGTCCCCGGCGGCCTGCCCGGCGCGGCCGACATCTACGTCCGCGCCACCGGCTGAGTGGCGAGCGCTGCCTCGGCCGCGCGGGCGGGCGCGGGCTGCGGCACGGCCGCCAGGTCCGTCGAGGTAGCGACCACCCGGTCCGGCGAGGCAGCGACCACCCGGTCCGGCGAGGCAGCGACCGCCCGGTCGGCTTCTGCCACCGGCGCTGCGGCCGGGCGGCTCGGCGCCTGGCCGACCAGCAGCGCGCCGAGCGCCAGCAGCAGGCCGAGCCGCTGCCAGCCCGTCAGGGTCTGGCCGAGGACCACCAGGCCGCCGACCGTCGCCACCACCGGGTTGATCAGGCCGAGGAAGGACGCCGGTCCGGCCCCCAGGCGCTCGATCCCGCGGAACCACAGCACGTACCCGAGGGCGGTGCCGAACAGCCCGAGGTACGCGAAGCCCGCCAGGTTGGTGCCGCTCAGGGCGGGCGGCGCGCCCTCGACCAGCGCCGCGAGCGGGACCAGGAGGATCGAACCGGCGAGCAGCTGCCAGGCGGTGAGGTCGAGCAGCGTCGCCCCCTCGGGGCGCCCCCACCGGCGGATCAGCACGGTGCCCGTGGCCATCAGCGCGATCCCGGCGACCATCGCCGCGATCCCCACGCCGTCCAGCCGCGCCCCGCTCTTCAGCACCAGCAGCGCCACCCCGCCGACCCCGACCAGTCCGGCGAGCAGCGACCGCCGTCCGGGCCGGACGCCGAGCACGCCGATCGAGAGCCCGGCGACGAGCAGCGGCTGGATCGCCCCCAGGGTGGCCGCGACGCCGCCGGGCAGGCGGTAGGCGCCGACGAACATCAGCGGGAAGAACAGCCCGATGTTGAGCGTCCCGAGCACCGCGGCGCGCCCCCACCACCGGCCCCTGGGCAGTCTGCGGCCGATCAGCAGCAGTAACAGCCCGGCCGGCAGCGCGCGCAGCGCGGCGAGCAGCAGCGGACGGCCTTCGGGCAGCAGCTGGGTGGTGACCAGGTAGGTGGTGCCCCAGGCGGCCGGGGCGAGGGCGGCGGTGGCGGCGATCGCTGCGCGCTTCCGGTCCATGATTGTTCCCCTCAACGTTGAGTATCTGAACGTTGAGATATTTCTACGCCCCGGGATCGATGAACGTCAAGTATGTGAATGTTAAGATATCTGCGACCGGCGGAACCGAGGGACGAGAGAGGGCGACGGGCATGCCGCAGCGCGACACCATGGACGACATCGCCGAACAGTGGGCCAGGAACCGCCCCGACCTCCCCCGCGAGGCCCTGGCCCTGATCGGCCGGCTGCGCCGGCTCAACGTCCGGATCGACAGCGCCCTGCGCGAGTACTTCGCCACGTGCGGCCTCGACTCCTCCGAGTTCGACGTCCTGGCGACCCTGCGCCGCTCCGGCGAACCGTACGAACTCAACGCCCGCGCCCTGCTCAAGTCCGCCCTGGTGACCTCCGGAGCCATCACCAACCGCGTCGACAAGCTGTGCGCGAAGGGCCTGGTCGAACGCCACCCCTGCCCGACCGACCGCCGCGCCGTCCTGGTCCGCCTCACCCCCGCGGGCAAGGACCTCATCGACGCCGCCATGCCCGGCCACATCCGCAACGAGGAACGCCTCCTCGCCGCCCTCGACCCCGACGAGCGCGCCCACCTCGACGCCCTGCTGCGCAAACTCCTCGTCGCCCACGGCGACACCGATCGGCTCCTCGACGACTGACGCCCTCGTGTCCCCCGCCTGCCGGCCGCGTTGACCCTTCGGCAGTCACACACCGGAGGAGACCGATGAGCCGCAGGACACCCAGGCAGATCGCCGTCGACGACCAGTTGCGCGCGGCCGGCGCCGAGGGGGCCCGGTGGCTCGCCGCCGCCGGCTGGGGGCCGCCGGTGACCGTCCCGCTGGAACGGGCGGCCGCGTGGCAGCAGGAGGCCCGGGCCAGGATGCTCGCGGCGCAGGAGGACGAGTCCTGCACCTGGTGCGACCACCTCCTCCACGGCGGGCCGCAGCCCGTGCTCGTCCACGCCGAGCACCCCGCCCACCTGCTCTGCCGTGCCTGCTCCGTCGCCGCCCGCCCCCACCGCCGCTGCCTGGACTGCGGGAGGCCCGCCGCCTCCACGTCCCGGCTGGACGGCCGCGAGGACGTCTGCATGGGCGCGGTGGCGATCTACAGCCGGCTCCGCTGCGCGGCCTGCTTCCGGGGCGACCCGCTCGGCGGGACGTTCCGGGGCGGCGCGTGACGCACCGTCACACCCGGGCGATCAGGGCGTAGCGCTCGTCGTCCACCGGCCCGCCCCACAGATCGGCGTCCCCGCTGAGCGGCTCCACCCGCAGCTCGGCCGCCCACGGGCGCACCGCCGCCGAGAGCCGCTCCGCCCCGACGCCCCCGTCCCAGGGCAGGGGCCCCGCCCCCGCGACGTACGGCGTCACGGCCTGCCCGGCCTCGCGCCAGCGCCCCTCGACCAGCACCAGCCGCCCGCCGGGGCGCAGCAGCTCCACCCAGGCGCGGAGCGCCCGCCGCGGCTCGGGGAGCGTCCAGATCAGATGGCGGCAGAGCAGCGCGTCGAAACCGGCCGCCCGCAGCGGAGGCGCCCCGGCGTCGCCCACCAGGAACCGCGCCGCCACCCCGGCGGCCGCCGCCTTCTCCCGGGCCCGCGCCACCATCCGCGGCGACAGGTCCACCCCCGTCACCCGGTGCCCCTCCGCCGCGGCCAGCACCGCCAGCGACCCGGTGCCGCAGCCCACGTCCAGCACGTCCCCCGGCGCTGACGGCAGCCACCCCCGCAGCCGCCGTGCCCACGCCTCCCGCGTCACCCCCTCGCGCAGTCCGTGGTCCGGCTCGTCGTCGAAGGCCGACGCGGCCGCGTCCCAGTACGCGGCGATCGCCCGGCTGGAGTCACCCATGCCGCGCATCGTGCCACCCGGCACCGACATCGGCCGGTACTCCTGGTTCCGGAGGCGACTCGGCCGGGCGCCTCGGGTGCCACACCGGTGCCCGGGCCGGCCGCGGCCGCGCTCAGGCCCCCGTGCGGAGTGCCGGCGGGCGCCAGTCGAAGGTGGCGTTGGTACGGCTGAGCACCGTGCGGGTGGGGAGCAGGCCGACGAGGGCGAGGGCGGTGTCGCGCAGGAGGGCGGCGGCCGGGCTGCGGACGGCGACGAGGGCGCCGACGCGGCGGGAGGCGGCGGCGACGGCCGTGGTCCGGGGGAGGCGGGCGGCGCTGTAGGCGGGGAGGGGCGAGGCGAGATCGGCGGCGGGGGTGAGGAGGGAGGCGAGGACGACGGCGTCCTCGATGGCCTGGCAGGCGCCCTGGCCCTGGAAGGGGCACATCGCGTGGGCGGCGTCGCCGAGGAGGGCGACCCGGCCGTGGTGGTAGGCGGGGAGCGGATCGGCGAGGTCCCAGACGTCGTTGCGCAGGACCCGGTCGGGTTCGGCGCGGGCGAGCAGCTGGGGGAGGGGTGCGCACCAGCCGCCGAACAGCCGCTGGAGCTCGGCGTGTTCGTCGGCCGCGCGGGTGCCGGCCGGGGCGAGGGCGGCGAAGTAGAGGTAGATCCGGCCGTCGGCGAGGGGCACGATGCCGGCCTGCCGGCCGCGGCCCCAGATCTCGCCGGCGGCGGCCGGCGGGCCGTCCGGGGAGACGACGGTGCGCCAGGTGGTGAAGCCGCTGTAGCGCGGACCGGGGTGGTGGGGGAAGAGCAGGCGGCGCGAGGTGGAGCGGATGCCGTCGGCGGCGACGACCAGTGCGGCGGACTGCTCGCCGCCGGCGGTCCGGACGACGGCGGGTTCCTCGGCGCCGCCGGGGCTGACCAGGGTGGCGGGGGAGTCGGTGCGGACGGTGCCCTCCGGTAGGGCGTCGACCAAGGCGGCTGTCACGTCGGCGCGGGCGACGGCGGCGATCGGGTCGCCGAAGTGGGCCTCGAAGGCGTCGGTGCTGGTGCGGGCGAGCCAGCGGCCGGCGGGGTTGCGCACCCCGACGGCCGGGTGCGGGGCGGCGAGCGCGCGCAGGCGGTTGCCGACGCCGAGCAGGTCGAGGGCGCGCAGGGCGTTGGGGGCGAGGGCGAGGCCGGCACCGACGGGCTCCAGGGAGCGGGCGCGTTCGTGGACGGTGACGGGGATGCCCTGGCGGTGGAGTGCGAGGGCGGCGGTGAGGCCGCCGATGCCGCCGCCGATGACGATCGCTCGCTGCAGGTCCATGGGGGCTCCTCCGCTCGCACTACAGCTGTAGTATCCGTTGGGCGAAACGGTACTACACGTGTAGTTCCCGGTAAACTACGACTGTAGTCGGAGGGGGAGTGAGAGTTGGGGGAGTCCGTCCGGAAAGGCCATGATCAGCCCATGACGCCCCCGCGCCCGACCCTGATCGCCGACGCCGCCATCGACCTGATCGCCGACCGCGGCCTGCGCGGGCTCACCCACCGCGCCGTGGACGAGGAGTCCGGCCTGCCCGCCGGCTCGACCTCCAACCTCGCCCGGACCAGAGCCGCCCTGCTGGAACTCGTGCTCAAGCGGATCCTCGAACGGGAGACCGCCGACCAGCCGGCCTACACCGAGGGAGTGCGCCTCCCGCCCGGTGCCCCGGCGCGCGAACTGCTGGTCGAGATCGGCGCCGACGGGCTGTACCAGGCGCTCACCACCGGCCGCCGGCTCACCCTGGCCCGGCTGGAACTCGCCCTGGAGGCCACCCGCAGGCCCGAACTGCGCGCCGTGTACGACCGCTTGGGCGCGGGCTTCACCGACCTCGCCGCCGTCCTGCTCGCCCACGCCGGCTCCACCGACCCGACGGCCGACGCCCGCCGGCTGATCCGCTGGTGCGACGGCCTCCTGTTCAACTCGACGGCCGGCAGCGGGCACTGGTACGTGCCGACCCCCGAGGAACTGCGCGACGAGGTGGCCGCCTACGTCGCCGCGCTGCTGGCCCGCGGAGCGGGGCCGGGCCGGTAGCGGTCCCGGCCCCGGCGCTCTCGCAGCGCCTCGCAGCGCTCTCGCTGCGCTCTTGGCCGGGTCCTACTCCCGGCCCGCGACCGTCACCACGGGCTCGTGCCGCACCGGGAAGTCGACCGAGGCCGCGATGAAGCAGCCCCGCTGCGCCTCCGCGTGCAGGGCGAGCGCCTTCTCCGTCATGCCCTCCTCGGCGACCTCGATCCGCGGGTGCAGCACCACCGAGGTGAAGTGCCCGCGCCCTGCCGCGACGGCCATCGTGCCCACCGGCCGGTCGACGTACGAGGTCACCACGACCCCGTTCACCGCGCACTGGTAGAGGTACGACATCAGGTGGCACTGGGAGAGCGCGGCGAGCAGCAACTGCTCCGGGTTCCAGCGGCCCGGATCGCCGCGGAAGGCGGGGTCGGCCGAGCCGAGGATGACCGGAAGCCCCTCGACGGACACCTCGTGGTCACGGGAGTAGGAGCGGGGGTCGCTGGTGCCGGTGCCCCGGTTGCCGGTCCAGCTGATCTCGGCGGTGTACGTGAACTGCCTGGCCATTGCGGGTGCCTCCGGGCGGAGCGGACTGCGGTCGCGGCCAGTCAACCGCAGCGGCCGCCCCTCCGCGAGCGTCAGCGCGGGCCCGCCACCCGCGCGAGCACCAGTCGGGCGCACGCGTCGGGCGAGGCCTGCGAGGTGTCCAGGACCAGGTCGTAGGCGACGCCCCGGTGCACCGACTCGGCCTGCGCGGCGGCCATCCCGGCGACCCGGTCGCCGCGCCCGGCCTCCCGGGCCGCGGCTACCGCCGGATCGCAGCGCACCCCGACCCAGAGCACGTCCAGGCCCTCCAGGGCGGCCCGCCAGCGCTGCTGCGAGGCGGGGCCGCCGAGGAACACCTCGTCCACCACGATCCGCGCACCCGCCCGGGCCATCGCGGCGACCCCGGCCGTCCAGGCGGCGTCCAGGGCGGCGAAGACCGGCCCGACCTCCACCGTGCCGTCGCCGTCCTGGAGCCCGCCGATGCCCCCGCCGCCGTCCAGCAGCCGCGGCGGCAGCGCGGCCACCATGGTGTCGGCGCCCAGGTGCAGCCACGGCTCCGGCAGCAGCTCCTGCAGGCGGCGGGCGATGCTCGACTTGCCGGAGCTGGAGCCGCCGTTGAGGACGATGACGTTCATGCGCGCGATCCTAGGAGCGGGCCGGCCGACATGCGCGGGGTTATCGGCCCGCCCCCGGGCCCGCCGCCCGGCCCGCTTCCGGGCCCGCCGCCTGACCCGCCGCCCGGTACGCCGCGGCCGCGGCCGCGAAGGAGGAGGCCAGCGCGGGCGCTCCGGCCCAGTGCAGGTGCAGGTAGGAGGCGTGGACGTGCCCGCCCGCGAAGCCCTCGGTGCGGGGCCCGGTCGGCAGGTGCCAGCCCCAGGCGGGGTGTTCGCCCGCGCCGGGCTCGCAGATCGTCCGGTGGAACTCGTGTCCGCGCAGCCGGGTGCCGGCCGGGGCGAGCGGGGAGTCGTGCAGGGCGACGGCCTCGCGGTAGCCGAGGGTGAGCCGCTCGGTCATCCGGGACACGGCGTCCAGCACTCCGCACATCGGCAGGCCGTCCAACTCCCGCCCCAGGTAGAGCAGTCCGGCGCACTCGGCGGCGATCGGCCCGCCCGAGGCGGCGAACCGCGCGATGGCCCCGCGCAGTTCGGAGTTCCGGCTCAACTCCCGCACGTACAGCTCGGGGAAGCCGCCGCCGATGACCAGCCCGGCGGTGTCCTCGGGCAGCGCGGAGGCGTGCAGCGGGTCGAACGGGACGACCTCGGCGCCCGCCGCGCCGAGCAGTTCGGCGTTCTCGGCGTACGAGAAGGAGAACGCGGCGCCGCCCGCCACCGCGATCCGCGGCCGCCCGGCCACCGGTGCGACCTCGGTCGACGGGTCCCACGGCTCGGCGTCCAGGTCCGGTGCCGTCCGGGCGAGCGCCAGCAGGGCGTCCAGGTCGACCGAGGAGGCGACCAGCTCGCCCATGTCCGCGACGGCCTTCAGCGCCTCCGCCGAGCGCTCCACCGCCGGGATCAGCCCGAGGTGCCGGGAGGGCGTGGCGACCGCCGCCGAGCGGCGCAGCGCGCCCAGCACCGGGACGCCTGACCCCTCCTCCAGGGCCTCCCGCAGCAGCTGCTCGTGCCGGTCGGAGGCGACCCGGTTGAGGATCACCCCGGCCAGCCGCACCTGCGGGTCCCAGGAGGCGAAGCCGTGCACCAGCGCGGCCACCGACCGGGACTGCGAGGAGCCGTCGACGACCAGCACCACCGGCGCCCGCAGCAGCTTGGCGACGTGCGCCGTGGACGCCAGCTCGCCGCGCCCGGAGGCCCCGTCGAACAGGCCCATGACCCCCTCGACCACCGCGACGTCCGCCCCCGCCGCGCCGTGCAGGAACAGCGGGGCGATCCGCTCCGGCCCGCACAGGAAGGCGTCCAGGTTGCGGCCCGGGCGGCCGGCGGCGAGTGCGTGGTAGCCCGGGTCGATGTAGTCCGGGCCGACCTTGTGCGGGGACACCGCCAGCCCGCGCGCGGCGAGCGCGGCGATCAGGCCGGTGGCGACGGTGGTCTTGCCGGCGCCGGAGGAGGGCGCGGCGACGACGAGGCGGGGGACGGTGCTCAACGGCCTACCACTCGATACCGCGCTGGCCCTTGCGGCCCGCGTCCATGGGGTGCTTGACCTTGGTCATCTCGGTGACCAGGTCGGCGAATCCGGTGAGCGGCTCGGGCGCGTACCGGCCGGTGATGACGACGTGCTGGCTGCCGGGGCGGTCCGCGAGCACGGAGACCACCTCCTCGGGGTCGATCCACCCCCAGTGCATCGGGTAGGTGAACTCGTCCAGCACGTAGAAGCGGTAGGTCTCGGCCGCGAGGTCGCGCTTGACCTGCTCCCAGCCCTCCTTGGCGGCCTCCTCGCTGGACATCTCCTGCTCGGCGGTGCGCTGGATCCACGACCAGCCGGAGCCCATCTTGTGCCAGTCGACGGTGCCGCCCTCGCCGGAGGCGCCGAGCACGCGCAGCGCGTTCTCCTCGCCGACCTTCCACTTGGCGGACTTCACGAACTGGAACACCCCGATCGACCAGCCCTGGTTCCAGGCCCGCAGCGCCATGCCGAACGCAGCCGTGGACTTGCCCTTGCCGGGGCCGGTGTGCACGGCGGTGATCGGCTGGGTACGGCGCTGGCGGGTCGTCAGGCCGTCGTCGGGAACGCTCTCGGGGACACCCTTGGGCATGGGGCTCAGGCCGCCTTTCGCATCGAAGTGGTCGAACGGTTCACGGCGCGGTTGTCGCGGACGAGCGAGGCCACGCCCTCGGCGCGCAGCTCGTCCAGGCTGACGGCGCTGCCGCCGAGCCGTCCGGCCAGCGTGCGGGCCAGGCCCAGCCGGACCGGTCCGGACTCGCAGTCCAGCACCACGCTCGCGGTGCCCTGCGCGGCGAACAGCGCGGCCGCGCGGTGCGAGCGGGCGAGCGCGTCCCGCCCGCCGCCGGTGGCCCGGCCGTCGGTCACCACGACCAGCAGCGGGCGCCGGTCCGGGTCGCGCAGCCGCTCGACCCGCAGCACCTCGTGCGCCCGCAGCAGCCCCTCGGCCAGCGGCGTCCGGCCACCGGTGGGCAGCGACTCCAGCCGGGCCGCGCCGACCTCGACGGAGGAGGTGGGCGGCAGCGCCAGCTCGGCGCCGGTGCCGCGGAAGGTGATCATGCCGATCTTGTCGCGGCGCTGGTAGGCGTCCATCAGCAGGGACAGCACCGCGCCCTTGACGGCCGTCATCCGCTGCCGGGCGGCCATCGAGCCGGAGGCGTCCACGACGAACAGCACCAGGTTGGACTCCCGCCCCTTGCGCACCTGTTCGCGGAAGTCGTCCCTGTGCAGCACCAGTGCCCGGCCGTCCCGCCCGCGTGCCACCTGGTGCGGCGCGGCGGCCTGGAGGGTCGCGGTCAGGTGCAGCCGGCTCAGCGGGCCGCGCGGCCGGCGGGCGCGGACGGTGTGCCCGCCGGTGGTCTCGGCGGGGGAGCGGCGGCCCTGGGCGCCGTGGCCGGTGCCCCGCACGGTGAACAGCCGGGTCCGGTACGGGTCGCCGGCCGCGACCGGCGCGGACTCCCGGGCGGGCGCGGGGTGTTGGGCCGGGACGGGCTGCTGCGGCGGGAGGTCCCCGTCCGCGGTGGAGCGCTCCGGGGCCGGGACGCCGCCGTCGGACGGCTCGGGCGCGCCCCCGCCGTCCGGGCCGCCGTCCGGGCCATTGCCGTCCGGTCCGCCGTCGGGGCCATCGCCGTCCGGTCCGCCGTCCGGCCCGTCCCCGCCCGGCCCGTCCCCGTCCGGCGTCGGGCCGTCGCCCTCGGGCTCCGGCTCGTCCGGCTGGGCGTGCTCCTCCAGCGTCCGGTCCAACTGCTCCTCGTCCAGCCCCGGAGCGTCGAAGGGGTTGCGGCGTCGCCGGTGCGGCAGGGCCAGCTGGGCGGCCTTGCGGACGTCCTCCTCCAGCACCTGCGTCCGCCCCGCCCAGGCGGCCAGCGCGACCGCCGTGCGGGCCATCACGATGTCCGCGCGCAGCCCGTCCACCTCGAACGCCGCGCACACGGCGGTGATCTGACGCAGCGCCACGTCCGTCAGCTCGACCTCGGGCAGCAACTCCCGCGCGGCGGTGATGCGTTCGGCGAGCTCGCGTTCCTGGTCGGCGAACCGGGCCGCGAAGCCGGCCGGGTCCGCGTCGTAGGCGAGCCGGCGCCGGACGACCTCGGCGCGCTCGGCCGGGTCCCTGGTGGCGGCGATCTCGACGGTGAGGCCGAAGCGGTCGAGCAGCTGCGGCCGCAGCTCGCCCTCCTCCGGGTTCATCGTGCCGACCAGCAGGAAGCGTGCCGCGTGCCGCACCGACACGCCCTCGCGCTCGACGTACGAGCGGCCCATCGCGGCGGCGTCCAGCAGCAGGTCCACCACGTGGTCCTGGAGCAGGTTCACCTCGTCGATGTAGAGCACGCCGCGGTGCGCCTTGGCGAGCAGACCGGGCTCGTACGCCTTGACGCCCTCGGCGAGCGCGCGCTCCAGGTCGAGCGAGCCGACGATCCGGTCCTCGGCCACGCCGACCGGCAACTCGACGAGCTGGGCGGGCCGTTCACCGCTCGTGGCGGCGGAGTGCGGGCCGTCCGGGCACTGCGGGTCCGGCGCGGCCGGGTCGCAGGCGAAGCGGCAGCCGTCCACGGTGGCGATGGAGGGCAGCAGCCCGGCCAGCGCGCGCACCATGGTGGACTTCGCGGTGCCCTTCTCGCCGCGCACCAGCACCCCGCCCACGGCCGGGGAGACCGCGTTCAGCAGCAGCCCGAGCCGCAGGTCGGCCATGCCGACGATCGCGGTGAACGGATAGCGGACGTCGGTCATGCGTCACTCCCAGGTGCCCCGGGCGACAGGAACGGCAGCGATCCGGCCGCCGGCACCCCGCCCTCGATCAGCTTCCACAGCGCGTCGGTGTCCGCGTGCTCCTCGATCAGGTCGCCCAGCCGGTCCAGCCGGGCCTCGCGCGCCTCGGCGAAGCAGGTGTCCGGTGCCGGGACGAACGCCCGGCCCGCCAGGGCGGCCGTCTCGCGCAGGAGTTCGCGGCGGAAGCCGTCGTTCTCCAGCACGCCGTGCCAGGTGGTGCCCCAGACCGGGCCGACCCGGCAGCCGTCCAGGGCCTGCCCCCGGCCGTCGGAGACGAACGCCTCGCCGCCCTCGACGGCGACGACCCCGTGGTGGATCTCGTAGCCCTCGACGCGCTGTCCGAACGCCTCGCCGGCCGGCCGGGCGAGCACCTTCTCGGCGCCGAACCGCACGCGGGTCGGCAGCAGGCCGAGCCCCTCGACCAGCCCCGCCCGGGACTCCACCTCGTCGTCGATCGAGTGCGCCAGCATCTGGTAGCCGCCGCAGACCCCGAGGATCGGCAGTCCGGCCGCCGCCCGCGCCTTCAGGGCGGGCTCCAGGCCGCGGTCGCGCAGCCAGGCGAGGTCGGCCACGGTGGCCCGGGTCCCGGGCAGCACCACCAGGTCGGCGTCGGCCAGCTCCTCCGGTCTGGTCGCCCAGCGCACCAGCACGCCCGGCTCCTGCGCCAGCGCGTCCACGTCGGTGAAGTTCGACAGCCGGGGGAAGCGCACCACGGCGACCCGCAGCACGTCCGCCCCGAGCGGGCCGCGGCCGTCCACCCGGTCGACCACCGTCGACAGGTCGAGCGAGTCCTCGGCGTCCAGCCACAGCCCCGGCAGCATCGGCAGCGTGCCCAGCACCGGACGGCCGGTCAGCCCGTGCAGCATCTCCAGGCCGGGCGCGAGCAGCCGGGCGTCGCCGCGGAACTTGTTGACGAACCAGCCGGCGACGTGCCGCTGGTCCTCGGCCGACAGCAGTGCCAGCGTCCCGTACATCGCCGCGAACACCCCGCCGCGGTCGATGTCGCCGACCACCACCACGGGCAGTCCGGCGGCGGTCGCCAGGCCCATGTTGGCGATGTCCCGGTCGCGCAGGTTGATCTCGGCGGGCGAGCCGGCGCCCTCGCACACCACCACGTCGTGGCGGCGGCGCAGGTCCGCCAGGCACTCCAGGGCGCGTTCCAGCAGGACGGGCTTGCGCTCCCGGTAGTCCAGCGCGCCGACCTCGGCGACCGGCCTGCCGAGCAGCACCACCTGGCTGCGGCCGTCCGCGCCGGGCTTGAGCAGCACCGGGTTCATCGCCGCCTCCGGCTCCACCCGGGCGGCCTGCGCCTGCATCGCCTGGGCGCGGCCGATCTCGGCGCCGTCGGCGGTGACGAAGGAGTTCAGCGACATGTTCTGCGCCTTGAACGGCGCGACCCGCACGCCCTGGCGGGCCAGCCAGCGGCAGATGCCGGCCGTCACCACGCTCTTGCCCGCGTCCGAGGTCGTCCCGGCGACCAGCAGCGCGTTCGTCATGTCCCACTCCTCTTCCCCAGGAGCCGCAGCAGGACGTGCCCCGCGACCGTCGTACCCAGCGCCAGTGCGCCCACCCGCCGCGACAGCGTGCAGGCCCGCTCGATGTCGTCCACCGTCACCGGCCGCAACTCCGTGCCCAGCACCGGGCGGTGCTCCAACCGCTCGCCGTACCGCAGCGTCCCGCCCAGCCGTACGCCGACCGCTCCGGCGAAGGCCGACTCGGCCTGCCCCGCGTTCGGGCTCGGGTGCGCCGAACCGTCGCGCCGCCAGATCCGCCAGGCCGTGGCGGGCTCCGGGGCGGCGGCCACCGTCAGCAGGGCCGTCAGCCGGGCGCCCGGCCAGCCCGCGACGTCGTCCAGCCGGGCCGAGGCCCAGCCGAAGCGGGCGTGGCGGGGCGAGCGGTGGCCCACCATCGCGTCCAGGGTGTTCACCGCGCGGAAGGCCAGCAGGCCCGGCGTGCCCGCGAGGGCGCCCCAGGTCAGCGCGTTCACCACGGCGTCGGCGGTGTTCTCGGCCACCGACTCGACCACCGCCCGGGCGATCTGCTGCCCGTCCAGCGCGCTCGGGTCCCGCCCGCACAGGTGCGGCAGTCGCTCCCGGGCGGCCGCCAGGTCGCCCGCGGCGAGCGAACGGCCGACGGTCCGCGCCTCCCGGGTCAGCGAGGTGCCGCCGAGCACCGTCCAGGTGGCCGCCGCGGCCAGCGCCGCCCGGCCCAGCGGTCGGCGCCCGACCGTGCGGTCCAGGGCGAGCGCGCCGGCCGCGACCGCGCCCACGCACAGTGCCGTGTACGCCGTTCCGGCCGCGCGGTCGTCGCGCCACAGGCGCCGTTCCAGGCGGGTCGCGGCGCTGCCGAAGAGGGCGACCGGGTGGCCGCGGCGCGGGTCGGCGAAGCGCGAGTCGGCGGCGTAGCCCGCGACGGCGCCCAGCGCGAAGGCGGCGGCGCGGGTCAGCGGGCGCACGGCGGCGGGCAGCTCGGGGGCCGGCGGGGCGGGGCAGCCTGCATCGCGTGGGTGTCCTCACTCAGGGTCCGCGCCCTGGATCGACGTACCGGGGGCGAGAGTCTCCTGGCTTCCGGGTCGGACGCACTCCCGGGCCTTCCAGCGGCTCCTGACGGCCCGCCGTGGCACTTTCCGAGCGTGCTCCCCGGTGACAGTGGCGGGACCGCGCCGGACTCGCACCGGCTTCCTCTCCATGCCTCCGTTTGGCCCCAGGATCCCATCACGCGGCCGTTCCACGCGTCAACCGAGGTCACGGAGGGGTTGGTCACACGGAGGCGGGGCGGTCGGCCACACGGAGGCGGGGTGGTCGGCCACACGGAGGCGGGGCGCCGTCCTGTGCGATCGACCAGCGCGGCCGAGGGCTCGTCAGTCCCGGTTCGTGCGTTCGGGGGCTGGGGGCGCGCCGAGGGGCGCCCCTACGGTTCGGTGCCATGCGCCGCAGAAAGCCCCACGCCGCCGCCCCCCTTCCGGTGCCCTTCTCCCCCGAGGCCGCCCGCATCCACCGCGTCGGCCTCGGCCTGACCCCCGAACAGGTCGCCGAGGGCATGGCCGCCCACGGCGTACGGCTCCTGGCCGGTCACGTCCTCGCCTGGGAGCGCGGGGAGCTGCGCCCGGGCGAGGCCGAGTTCATCGCCCTCGCCCGGGCCCTGTGGTGTTCCGCGGCCGATCTGATGGACGGCCGCCCGACCCGGCTGCGGGACCACCGCATCGCCCGGGAGCTCCCCCCGGAGACGGTCGCCGAGCGCGTCGGCATGCTGCTGCCCACCTACCAGCAGGCCGAGCTGACCGGCCGGTGGGAGGGGGACGCGGAGCAGACCTACGCCCTCGCCGTGGTGCTGGGCCTGCGGCTGACCGAGCTGGTCGAGGCCACCGGCCGCGCCGAGGCGCTCGACCGCCTGCTGCGCCAGTGCGTCGCCGGCCGCTGGCAGCCGCACCTGCGCGCGCTCACCCGGCTCGTCCCCGTCGCCGAGCGAGAGCTCGCCGCCGTCCTGCTCGTGCTGGCGCAGGAGCACCACGTCCCCGCCCACTGGGGCATGCCCAGCGGGCCCCGCACCCCGGCGGTGCCCCTCACCCCCCGCTTCTGGGAACTCCTCGCGGCCCAGCCGACGGCCGTTCCGGTCTGATCGGACGTTGTTTTTCGGCCTTTCGTAGCCCGGACGGCCCAGTCCGGTGGCCGCGGGGTGCCGGGCCCCGGTGAACTGGTGCACGAACACCGACCGGTCCGCGAACAGAGCGGGGAACGATATGCGCTGGGGAACCGCAGCCGTGGTGGCGGCCGCCGCCGTGGGGGCCGGGGCCGCCGCCGTCCTGGTGATCGGCCGCCGGGCCTCCGAGCGGATGGTCAGTCCCGGGTCCGGGCCGGGCGCGGGGACGGCCCTGCAGGAGAGCGGCCCGCTCCTGGTGCAGAGCGTCGCCACCGGGCGGGTCACCTTCACCCGCCGCCCGGAGAGCCTGCGGCGCGGGCGCTGGGCGGTCGAGTGGGCGGACGGCGGGCACGCGGTGGTGGAGGAGATCCTCCACAGCGACCAGCGGGGCGTCACCCGGCGGCTGGTCCGGGCGGACCGGGGCACCCTGACGCCCGGCACCGAGGTCCGGTTCACCCCCCGGGTGCTGCTCGGCGACCCGGCCGAGGCGCTCGGTCTCCCGTTCACCGAGATCGGCGCCCGCGGCGAGCTGGGTACCTTCCCGGCCTGGTACCTCGAGGGCAAGCGCGGCACCTGGGTGATCCTCGTCCACGGCACGGAGGCCGACCGCCAGCAGACCCTGCCCGTGCTGCCGCTGCTCGAGCGCCTCGGCCTGCCCGTGCTGGCCGTCACCTACCGCGGGGACGCGGGCGCCCCCGCCTCCCCGGACGGCCTCAGCCACTTCGGCGCGACGGAGTGGCGCGACGTCGAGTCGGCGGTACGGCTGGCGCTCGACCGCGGGGCCGGCCGGGTGATCCTCTACGGCTGGTCGCTGGGTGCGACCATGGCGCTGCACACGGCGGCCCGTTCGGCCTGGGCCCGCACGATCAGCGGGCTGATCCTGGACTCGCCCGTCCTGGACCTGCCCGCCTCGGCCCGCCGGGAGGCCGCCAGGGCCGGTTTCAGGGGCGCCGCGGCCGAACTCGGCGCGCTCGCGGCCGAGGGCCGCACCGGCGTCGACCTCGCCGACTTCTCCCGCCTCGTCGAGGGCGCGGACCTGCACGTGCCGACCCTGGTACTGCACAGTCCGAGCGACCGGACCGCCCCCTTCGGCGCCGCCCAGCGCCTCGCCGCGGCCCGTCCGCAGCTGGTCAACCTCCAGACCTTCCCGGGCGGGGAGCACGCGGCGCTGTGGAACTCGGCCCCCGACCACTACACCGAACTGCTCCGGCGCTGGCTCACCCCGCTGCTCTGAGGCAGCCCGGGGGTCGGGGCCGGGATTCACCCAGCACCCGAGAGGCGAGCCCGCCTGGCCGGAAGTCCGTTCGATTCGCTCGGGTGCGCGGCGCCCGCGCTGCACGCCCCTTGTGCGCGCACCAGAAGTCGGCCCGGCCGACTTCCCGTGCCGGGCACCCGCCCGCCGGCACATGCCGTCTGGCCGGATTCCCGTCCCTCCCGCCGCTCCGCACCCGGCTCGTCCGACACGGACCGTGATCGGCCGGACGAGTACCGCGACGCCCCGCGCGACCCTGGCATGACCCCGCCACACGTTTCCGGCCAGGTGGTTTGCCTCTGTTGCCCGGTCTTGCGGAGGTGCCGCCACCGGTCTCCCGGTCGTACGGACAACCGGATGTGACAGAAGGCCGGTGCAAGGGGAAGACTGCTCGACGTGACGTCTCGGAACCCGCGCGACCGTGATGCCCCGCTCCCGCCGACGATCGGTACCGGTGCGACGGTGACCCGTCTCCCCGGTACGGCCCACCGGCCCTCCGGTGGCAGGCCGGGCGGGGCCGGTGTACCCCGGCGACGAGGGCCCGCCCCGGCACCCGGCCGCGGCCGGGTACCCGTGCCGGACGGCTTCCCCGCGCCGGCCGAGCTCGCGCCGCTGGCCCGTCGGATGCTGGTCGACGCCGTCCGGATCGCCCGCTGGGCCGGGGAGCTGGACGAGGTCGACAAGCGCGGCGAACTCCTTCCGGAGGACGCCCGTGCGGCCGGCCGCGCGCTGGCCATGACGGTCGGTGCCGCCGCCAAGGCCTGGGGCCAGGCGCTGCTGGTCGGCCTGGTGGAGGCCCGCGACGGCGGAGCCGGCCCCGGCTGGCGCCTGCACGCCTGGGAGCACGACGACGAGGCCGTGGTGCGCGGCTGGTCCGGGCTGTTCGACGCCTGGACGCTGCTCGCCCCGGTGCCGCCCGCCGCCCTGCGCGGGGTGTTCGCCGTCCTGGCCGGGCAGGCCGTGGACCAGGCCCCCCAACTGCTCTCCTTCCTCCACCTGGTGGACGGCCCGGTGGCCGAGAGCGAACTGCTGGAGCTGCTGCGCCGAGGCCTGGACGAGCGCCGGGTGGGCGCCGCCCTCGGCGGGCCCGGCCTGTCGCCCGTGCCGCACGCCGCCTCGGCCGTCTCCGCCGTCCGCGGCACCTGCCGCGAGCCGCAGATCGACACCCCGCCCGCGCCCTCCGACGTGGCCGCCGTCCTGGACTGGATGCTGGACGGCCTGGCGGCGGTCGGCGCCGTGCTGCGCAAGGACGACGCCGCCGAACTGTCCCCGCTGGGCCACTGGGCGGTTCGGGCGAAGCTGGAGGAGATCTGCACGGTCGCCCAGACCGCGGCCGGCCACATCGAGCAGAGCGCCTTCGAGCTGCTGAACGCCTGCGCGGACTACTCGCCGGGCCCGGCCAGGGCCGAGTTCCGCGCCTGGGTGGCGGCCCGTCCGGCGGACCGCGCGGTGGCCGAGCTGCTGGAGGCCGCCCAGGGCGACGACGCGCTGGTGCGCGGGCTCGCCTTCGAGGCGCTGCGGGTGGCCGGCGGACCGGCCGAGCAGGCGGTCCGGGCCGCGGTGGACGAGCCGGTGCTGCGCCCGTACGCGCTGCTGTGGCTGGCGGAGCGCTCGGACGAGGGCGTCTCCCCCGCGGACGTGCTGGGCGCCGAGGACGCCGCCTGGCTGTGGGTGGACACCGCGGCCGCGGTGCTGGACCACGGCGAGACGGAGCTGCTGGTCGGCCACGTGGAGGGGGCCTCGGCCGGTGACCCGGTGCGGCTGTTCGCCCGGGCCAGGCAGTCCGGCCACCCCCGGGCGGCCTCGGTGCTGACGGCGGTCTCGAGCGTGCACCCCGACCCGGGCGTGGCCCGGGCGGCCCGCCGCTCGGCCTTCAGCGTCCACACCGGCGGGGCGTGAGCAAGCGGTACCGCCCGTACCGGCGGGGCCTGAGCCCCCGGGCCCACCCGGCCGCGCACCCGCCCGGGCGGAGCCGGGAAACGCAAACCGGAGCCGGACAACGCAAAGGGGAAGGGCCCGGAACCTGGTGGTTCCGGGCCCTTCCCGTCGAGGCGGTGCGGCTCAGCCGAGGCGCGACTCCGCCCGCCGGGCGCGGACGTCGCCGACCTTCTGGCCGACCTTCCGTCGGATGACCAGCAGCGGCGCCATCGCCGCGAGCGTGATCTGGGCGAAGGCACCCACGTGCATCAGGGTGTCACCGCCCGGCAGGCCGGTGGCCCAGGCCGCCAGGCAGCCGATCGAGACGACGATCCAGCAGAGCGTGGCGGTGGCCAGCAGCCCCTGCGGCTTCGGGTACTCGATCCGGCTGACCATGAGGTACGCGGCGCCGAAGATGGCGAGCAGACCGGGCAGGAACGGCGGGTCGAGCAGCACGATGGCGATGACCGTCATCGCGCCCATCGGGCACGGCATGCCCTGGAACACCCCGGGCCGCATCTTGACGGCGGAGAAGCGGGCCAGCCGCAGGACCACCGCGAGCAGCACGGTCAGCGCGATCAGCGCCGAGAGCTTGGTGTTGGAGCCCTGGGAGACCATGCCCCAGACCGCGACGAAGTAGGCCGGCGCGATGCCGAAGCTGATCAGGTCGGCCAGGTTGTCCAGTTCCGCTCCGAGGGCGGAGGAGCGGAGCTTGCGCGCCACCAGCCCGTCGAAGAGGTCGCACATCGAGCCGATCAGCAGCAGCGTCACCGCGGTGGCGGCGCTGTGCCGGTCCGGAGCGGCGTCCGGGTTGGTGATGTGCGGGACGAGCACCCCGGTGGTGATCGAGTAGATCGCCAGGAAGCCGCAGACGGCGTTGCCCAGGGTGAGGAAGTCGGCGGTGGACAGGTGCTGCGGGGAGCGCGGGGCGCGCAGCTCGCGGTCGCGCGCCCACCGGCGGCGGCGCAGGGCCGTCTCCTCGTCGTCCAGGCCGACGATTGTCTCAGGATCAGTCACGGTCAAGGCGCGTCACCCCGGCTGTGGTCTTCTGGCCGACCTCGACGCCGACCTCGACGCCGGCCGGCAGGTAGGTGTCGACCCGGGACCCGAACCGGATCAGGCCGATCCGGTCGCCCTGCTCGACCTTGGTTCCGGCGGCCAGGTACGGCACGATGCGGCGGGCCACGGCCCCCGCGATCTGCACCATCTCGATGTCGCCGAGCTCGGTGTCGAAGTGCCAGACGACCCGCTCGTTCTGGTCGCTGTCCTTGTTGAACGCCGGCACGAAGCCGCCCGCGACGTGCTCCACCGAGGTCACCGTGCCCGGCAGGGGCGCGCGGTTGACGTGGACGTTGAGGGGGCTCATGAAGATCGCGACCCGGGTGCGGCCGTCCGGCCAGGCGTCGATGCTCTGCACCACGCCGTCGGCGGGCGAGATCACTCTGCCCGTGCCGATCTCACGCTCGGGGTCGCGGAAGAACCACAGCATGCCCGCGCTGAGCGCACAGGCCGGAACCGCCGCCAGGGCCCACGTGCCGCTGCGCCGGGTGAGGGCGGTGGTGACGGCTGCCGTGGCGAGGGTGGGGACGAACCAGGGGGTGGCTCCGCGCGCGATGGTCACGCGGGGTCGCCGACCGGCCGTCGGGGCGGCGAGGGCATCGCGGTCCGTGACGGAGGTGTGAGGGGACGGGCTGATGGGCATCGAAGACCTTTGTCGCGGGGGATCATGGCCGCTGGACGGGGGCCACCGCGGGATCGGCAATAGAGGGACGGCTTGCTGTCCCGGTGGATGCTATCGGGAGCACACGGTGGGTGGGCAACCCGCCTGCTCGTTCATGTGTCCGGTGGAAGCGCGTGTGCGCATCCCGTTCCTACGACCGTAGCTCGCCCCGGTCCGGTTCCCAAGGGACCGGACACGGCTGGTGACTCTTGTCTCAGCGGAGGTGCGGTCGGAACCCGGCGGGGACACGGGCCGTGGCGGCCGTCGGCGGGTGCACGGAAGCGGCCGCAGGGCGCGTCGCTGCAGCTGTACGCCCTGCGGCCGCTGTCCGGAGGGCCGTGCCGGACCAGGCGGACCAGGCCGGGTCCGTGACGGGGCACGGCGCTCAGCCGGGACGGGCCCGCACGCCCGTCGACCGGCGGTTCGAGAGGGGACCGTCCGTACGTGACGTCGTCAACCCGGACGGCCCCGCGATCACTCGGCGATCCGGTACTCCTCCAGCAGCCGGCGCCCGACGATCATCTTCTGGATCTCCGCAGTACCTTCACCGATCAGCAGCATCGGGGCCTCGCGGTAGAGGCGCTCGATCTCGTACTCCTTCGAGAAGCCGTAGCCGCCGTGGATCCGGAAGGCGTCCTCGACGACCTCCTTGCAGTACTCGGAGGCCAGGTACTTGGCCATGCCGGCCTCGAGGTCGTTGCGCTCGCCGCCGTCCTTCTTGCGGGCGGCCATCACCATCATCTGGTGGGCCGCCTCGACCTTGGTGGCCATCTCGGCGAGCTTGAACTGGATCGCCTGGTGTTCGGCGATCTTCTTGCCGAAGGTGGAACGCTGCTGGGCGTAGGAGATGCCCAGCTCGAAGGCGCGGCGGGCGACGCCGCAGCCGCGGGCGGCGACGTTGACCCGGCCGACCTCGACGCCGTCCATCATCTGGTAGAAGCCGCGGCCCGGGACGCCGCCGAGGATCCGGTCGGCGGGGATCCGGACGTCCTGGAGGACCAGCTCGGTGGTGTCGACGCCCTTGTAGCCCATCTTCTCGATCTTGCCGGGCACGGTCAGGCCGGGAACCCTGGGGTTCGGGCCGAAACCCGCCTCCTTCTCGATCAGGAAGGTGGTCATGTTCTTGTACGGGGTGTCGCCGCCCTCGTCGGTCTTGCACAGCACCGCGACGAGGGTGGAGGTGCCCCCGTTGGTGAGCCACATCTTCTGGCCGTTGAGGACGTAGAACTCCCCGTCCTTGACGCCCTTGGTGGAGATGGCGGAGACGTCGGAGCCGAGGCCCGGCTCGGACATCGAGAAGGCGCCGCGGATCTCGCCGGCGGCCATCCGCGGCAGGAAGTGGTCCTTCTGCTCCTGGGTGCCGTGGGCGTTGATCATGTGCGCCACGATGAAGTGGGTGTTGACGATGCCGGAGACCGACATCCAGCCGCGGGCGATCTCCTCGACCACCAGGGCGTAGGTGAGCAGCGACTCGCCGAGGCCGCCGTACTCCTCGGGGATGGTGAGGCCGAACAGCCCGAGCTGCTTCATGCCCTCGACGATGGCGGTCGGGTACTCGTCCTTGTGCTCCAGCTCGGTCGCGACCGGAATGATCTCCTTGTCGACGAAATCCCGCACGGTGGCGAGGATGTCCCGCTGGATCTCGGTGAGGCCGTCGGTCTGTGCGAGGCGTCCCATCGTGCGGCTCCGAAAGGTGTGAGGGGTGGGAAAGTCCGTGGGTCCCCGGAACAGCGGGGGGGGATTATCGGGGGCCCTGCCGGCGTGGCTGCGGCAGCAGGGCCCCCTTCCGGGTGGGGGTCGGCCGATGACGGCGGCCTCCCCGTCCGGGGTCCATCACATGGAGGGGATCAGGCGAGGGGCTCGGGACGGCCGGGCTGCTCGCCGCCGCGCTCCTTGGTGTAGGTCGCGGTCGGCACCATCACCTTGCGGCGGAAGACGCAGACGACCGTGCCGTCCTGCTTGTAGCCCTTGGTCTCGACGTGGACGATGCCCCGGTCGTCCTTGGACTTGGAGGGCCACTTGTCGAGCACGGTGGTCTCGCCGTAGATGGTGTCGCCGTGGAAGGTCGGCGCGATGTGGCGCAGCGACTCGATCTCCAGGTTGGCGATCGCCTTGCCGGAGACGTCCGGGACGGACATGCCGAGCAGCAGCGAGTAGACGTAGTTGCCCACCACGACGTTCCGGCCGAAGTCCGTCGTCTTCTCGGCGTAGTTGGTGTCCATGTGGAGCGGGTGGTGGTTCATGGTGAGCAGACAGAACAGGTGGTCGTCGTACTCGGTGACGGTCTTCCCGGGCCAGTGCTTGTAGACCGCGCCGACCTCGAACTCCTCGTAGGTGCGTCCGAACTGCATGGCTCAGGCCCTCAGCTTTCCGGGATCTCGAACTTGGTGGTGCGCTCCATGCCGGCGGCCCGGCCCTTGCCGGCGATGACCAGCGCCATCTTGCGGCTGGCCTCGTCGATCATCTCGTCGCCGAGCATCGCGGAGCCCTTGGCGCCGCCGGCCTCCGAGGTGCAGTAGTCGTAGGCGTCGAGGATCAGCTCGGCGTGGTCGTAGTCCTCCTGCGAGGGCGAGAAGATCTCGTTCGCGGCGGCGACCTGGTCCGGGTGCAGCACCCACTTGCCGTCGAAGCCGAGGGCGGCTGAGCGGCCGGCCACCTCGCGGTAGCCCTCCTGGTTGCGGATCTGCAGGTAGGGGCCGTCGATCGCCTGGAGGTCGTTGGCGCGGGCGGCCATCAGGATGCGCATCAGGATGTAGTGGTAGGCGTCGGCCGGGTAGCCGGGGGGCTGCTCGCCGACCACCAGGGACTTCATGTTGATCGAGGCCATGAAGTCGGCGGGGCCGAAGATGATGGTCTCCAGCCGGGGCGAGGCCTCGGCGATGGCGTCGACGTTGATCAGGCCCCTGGCGTTCTCGATCTGCGCCTCGATGCCGATCCGGCCGACCTCGAAGCCCATGGTCTTCTCGATCTGGGTGAGCAGCAGGTCGAGCGCCTTGACCTGCTCGGCGTCCTGGACCTTGGGCAGCATGATGCAGTCCAGGTTCGGGCCGGCGCCCTCGACCACGGTGATCACGTCGCGGTAGGTCCAGTGGGTGGTCCAGTCGTTGACCCGGACCACGCGGGTCTTGCCGCCCCAGTCGCCGTTGTTCAGCGCGTCGACGATGGTGTGGCGGGCGCTCTCCTTGACCAGCGGGGCGCAGGCGTCCTCCAGGTCGAGGAAGACCTGGTCGGCCGGCAGGCCCTGGGCCTTCTCGAGGAAGCGCGGGTTGCTGCCCGGCACGGCGAGGCAGGAGCGGCGCGGGCGCAGGCGGTTGACGGTAGTCATGGGGGTGGTTCGGTTCCTTCCCAGTGGTCAGCTGGTCAGCTGGTCAGTTCGTGGCCGGGGACGGTGCGGGCGTCCACGGCTGGAGCTTGTTGGCGAGCCGGATCTCGTCCACGATCCGGCCGATGATGGTCGTGATGCCGAAGTCCTTCGGGGTGAACACGGCGGCGACGCCGGCGGCCTTGAGGGCCTCGCCGTCCGCTGCCGGGATGATGCCACCCACGATCACCGGGACATCCTCCACCCCGGCACGGCGCAGCCGCTTCAGGACGTCGGGCACCAGCTCGGTGTGCGCACCGGAGAGGATCGACAGGCCCACGCAGTGCACGTCCTCCGCGACGGCGGCGGACACGATCTGCTCCGGGGTCAGCCGGATGCCCTGGTAGACCACCTCGAAGCCGGCGTCGCGGGCCCGTACGGCGATCTGCTCGGCGCCGTTGGAGTGCCCGTCCAGGCCGGGCTTGCCGACCAGCAGCCGCAGCTTGCCGGTGCCGAGCTCCTCGGCGGTGGCGGCGACCGCGGCGCGGACCTGCTCCAGTTCCCCGCCGGGCTCGGCGGCCACCGCGACGGGCGCGCCGCCGACCCCGGTGGGGGCGCGGTACTCGCCGAACACCTCGCGCAGGGCGAAGGACCACTCGCCGGTGGTGACACCGGCCCGGGCGCAGGCCAGCGTGGCCGGCATCAGGTTGGCGTCGGTGGCGGCGACGGCCTTGAGCTCGGCCAGCGCCCGCTGGACGGCGGCCTCGTCGCGCCGGCCCCGCCAGTCCTCCAGCGCGGCCAGCACGGACTGCTCGGAGGCCGGGTCGACGACCATGATCGCGGTGTCGAGGTCGGCGGTGAGCGGGCTGGGCTCGGTGGTGTCGAAGCAGTTGACGCCGACGATCTTGTCCTCGCCGGACTCGATCCGGGCCCGGCGGGCGGCGTGCGAGGCGACCAGGTTGGACTTGAGGTAGCCGGACTCGACGGCCGGGATCACCCCGCCCATCTCCAGCACCTTGGCGATCTCCGCCTCGGCACCGGCCAGCAGCTCCGCCGTCTTGGCCTCGATCACCTCGGAGCCGTTGAAGATGTCGCCGTACTCCAGCAGGTCGGACTCGTAGGCCAGCACCTGCTGGATCCGCAGCGACCACTGCTGGTCCCACGGGCGGGGCAGGCCGAGCGCCTCGTTCCAGGCGGGCAGCTGGACGGCCCGGGCGCGGGCGTCCTTGGAGAGGGTGACGGCCAGCATCTCCAGGACGATCCGCTGGACGTTGTTCTCCGGCTGGGCCTCGGTCAGGCCGAGCGAGTTGACCTGGACGCCGTAGCGGAACCGGCGCTGCTTCGGGTCGGCGACGCCGTAGCGCTCCAGCGTGACCTTCTCCCAGAGCCGGGCGAAGGCGCGCATCTTGCACATCTCCTCGACGAAGCGCACGCCGGCGTTCACGAAGAAGGAGATCCGGGCGACCACGTCGCCCATCCGCTCGGCCGGCACCTGGCCGGAGTCGCGGACGGCGTCGAGCACCGAGATGGCGGTGCACATCGCGTACGCGATCTCCTGGACGGGCGTGGCGCCGGCCTCCTGGAGGTGGTAGCTGCAGATGTTGATCGGGTTCCACTTGGGGATGTTGCCGACCGTGTAGGCGATCATGTCGGTGATCAGCCGCACCGACGGGCCCGGCGGGAAGACGTGCGTCCCGCGCGACAGGTACTCCTTGACGATGTCGTTCTGGGTGGTGCCGGTGAGCTTGGCGATGTCGGCGCCCTGCTCCTCGGCGACCACCTGGTAGAGCGCCAGCAGCCACATCGCGGTGGCGTTGATCGTCATGGAGGTGTTGGTCTGCTCGAGCGGGATGCCGTCGAACAGCGTGCGCATGTCGCCGACGTGGCCCACCGGCACGCCCACCCGGCCCACCTCGCCGCGGGCGAGGATGTGGTCGGAGTCGTAGCCGGTCTGGGTCGGCAGGTCGAAGGCGACGGACAGGCCGGTCTGGCCCTTCGCCAGGTTCCGCCGGTAGAGCGCGTTGGAGTCGCTCGCGGTGGAGTGGCCGGCGTAGGTGCGCATCAGCCAGGGCCGGTCGCGCTTCTGGGGGTCGGTCATCGGGGGTCCCTCAGACGTTCCGGAAGCGGTTGATCGCGGGCAGGTGCTTCTCGCGCAGCTCCTGGTCGCGCACGCCCAGGCCCTCCTCGGGGGCCAGGCAGAGCACGCCGACCTTGCCCTGGTGCTTGTTGTGGTGCACGTCCAGGGCGGCCTGGCCGGTCTCCTCCAGGGAGTAGACCTTGGACAGGGTCGGGTGGATCTTGCCCTTGGCGACCAGGCGGTTGGCCTCGAAGGCCTCGCGGTAGTTGGCGAAGTGCGAGCCGACGATGCGCTTGAGCGACATCCACAGGTAGCGGTTGTCGTACTGGTGCATGTAGCCGGAGGTGGAGGCGCAGGTGACGATGGTGCCGCCCTTGCGGGTGACGTAGACCGAGGCGCCGAAGGTCTCCCGGCCCGGGTGCTCGAAGACGATGTCGACGTCCTCGCCGCCGGTGAACTCGCGGATCTTGGCGCCCAGGCGCTTCCACTCGCGCGGGTCCTGGTTGTGCTCGTCCTTCCAGAACCGGTAGCCCTCGGCGGAGCGGTCGATGATCGCCTCGGCGCCCATGGACCGGCAGATGTCCGCCTTGGCCTCGCTGGAGACCACGCAGATCGGGGTGGCGCCGCCGGCCAGCGCGTACTGGGTGGCGTACGAGCCGAGGCCGCCGCTGGCGCCCCAGATCAGCACGTTGTCGCCCTGCTTCATGCCGGCGCCGTTCTGCGACACCAGCTGGCGGTAGGCGGTGGAGTTGACCAGGCCGGGGGAGGCGGCCTCCTCCCAGGTGAGGTGCTTGGGCTTGGGCAGCAGCTGGTTGGTCTTCACCAGGGCGATCTGGGCCAGGCCGCCGAAGTTGGTCTCGAAGCCCCAGATGCGCTGCTCCGGGTCCATCATCGTGTCGTTGTGGCCGTCCGGGGACTCCAGTTCGACCGACAGGCAGTGGGCGACGACCTCGTCGCCGGGCTTCCAGGCGTTGACCCCGGCGCCGGTGCGCAGCACCACGCCGGCGAGGTCGGAACCGAGGACGTGGTAGGGCAGGTCGTGGCGCTTGGTGAGCGGCGACAGCCGGCCGTAGCGCTCCAGGAACCCGAAGGTGGAGACCGGCTCGAAGATCGAGCTCCACACGGTGTTGTAGTTCACCGAGCTGGCCATGACGGCGACCAGGGCCTCGCCGGGGCCCAGCTCGGGCAGGGCCACCTCGTCGAGGTGGAGGGACTTCCGGGGGTCCTTGTCGCGGCTGTCGAGACCCGCGAACATCTGCTCCTCGTCCTTGTGGAGCGTCACGGCCCGGTAGGACTCGGGGAGCTTGACGGCGGCGAAGTCCTCCGACGTGGCGTCGTTGCTGAGGATCGCGTCGAGGATTTCCTGCATGGCTGCCTCCGAAGGCGTACCTGTGTGAGGGTCACAGGGCGTCTGGGGGAGCCGGGAGCGGACACCGGCTTCGCTGAGGTGGGTGGTTGGCGGTCAGGCTGCCGCCCGGTGGTGGTCCGGGCGGGACTGGCACTGCTCCCGGGGTGTGGGAACGCCTGCCGACGGCGCGCCGAGGTGGGGAGCCGCGGCGCCGCGACTGGTGGGTAACAAGGTAGTGGCACCCTGTGCCACTCGTAAAGACACCGGGTGTCATGAATTCCGGCGCTCGGAGAAGGGGCGGAACGCGCGTAGCGGCGAGGGACGGCGGCATGCGAAGGGCCCGCGCCGATCCCTCGGCGCGGGCCCTCGAAATATCTCTGACCTGGGAAAACTCCGACCTCAGTGGTCCTGGGCGGCACTCAGGGCGGCGCGGATGCTGTCCACCACCACCTCCAGCGGAGCGTCCGTCCGGGCGACTGTGATGAGTACCTCACCTCCGGGGCTGGCACTCAGTGCGCTCTCCGCCCCCAGGTCACCGGGCGTACCACTGGCACCCGGTGCCACCAGGGACCCGCGACGTCTGGCCCCCGGCGCGCTGGCGGCCCAGAAGGTCCGCCGGATCACCTCGAAGGAGTGGTCCAGCTGCGCCTCGACGTCACCCCGGCCGCCGGCCCGCAGCCAGCGCCGCAGCACGTGGTTGTGCGCCGCGACGACGGCCGCCGCCGACACCTCGGCCAGCATCGAGTCGTCCTCGCCGCCGCGCTGCCAGCCCGACGGGATCGACTCGCCGGTGTCGAAGCGGCCCAGCAGGTAGCGCGTGAACAGCCGCTCGTACCTGGCCACCACGGCGATCTCCCGCTCGCGCAGCGCCGGGACCTGACGGATCAGCTGGTACCGCGCGACGGACACCCCCGGGGTGGAGGCGTACATCCGCAGCACCTCCTTGATGCCCCGGCAGACCACGTCCAGCGGGTGCTCCTCGGGCTCGGCACTGGCCAGCAGGTCGGCCACCCGGACGAGGGTGTCGTCGTGGTCCGGGAAGATCGCCTCCTCCTTGGACCGGAAGTACCGGAAGAAGGTGCGCCGGGCCACCCCGGCGGCCGCCGCGATCTGGTCGACCGTGGTCTCCTCGTAGCCCTGCGAGGCGAACAGCTCCATCGCGGCCGCGGCCAGGTCCTGGCGCATCTGCTGGCGCTGCGCCGCCGCCCGGCGGCTACCCGGCCCGCCGTCCCCGGCCGAGGGGGCCGTCCGGTCGCCGCCGCGCGGCGCGGCGGCCTGCGGGGCGGACCGCGGCGCGGCGGACTGCTGCGGGGTGGCTGACTGAACCCGATCCATGTCCGGAACGCTACACGGCCCCGGCGGCGGCGCCGCGGCCCTTCCCCGGCGCACCGGCGCCACCGGGCCGGTCACGGCCGGCCTCGGCCAGCGCGCCGACACCGTCCCCGGGCCCCAGCCCGGACGCGCGGCCGGGGCGGACCCGTAGGGCGCGGACCCGTACGGCGCGGGGTCGCCCCCGGCCTGTGCGGTGGTCACCGGCGGGCGTGGTCGCGGAAGCCGCGGCCGGTCTTGCGGCCCAGGCAGCCGGCCGCGACCAGGTGCTCCAGCAGCGGTGCCGCGGCCAGGCCCGGCTCGCGGAACTCCTGGTGCAGCACCTGCTCGATGGCCAGCGACACGTCCAGGCCGACCACGTCCAGCAGCTCGAACGGGCCCATCGGGTAGCCGCAGCCCAGCTTCATCGCGGTGTCGATGTCGTCCACCGTCGCGTAGTGCTCCTGGAGCATCCGCACCGCGTCGTTCAGGTAGGGGAACAGCAGCGCGTTGACGATGAACCCGGCCCGGTCGCCGCACTCCACCGGGTGCTTGCGGACCTTCGCGGTCAGCTCCAGCACGGTCGCGGTGACGTCCGGGGCGGTCAGCACGGTGGAGACCACCTCGACCAGCTTCATCGCCGGCGCCGGGTTGAAGAAGTGCATGCCGATCACGTCCTGCGGCCGCGAGGTGGCGGTCGCGCAGCTGATCACCGGCAGCGAGGAGGTGGTGGTGGCGAGCACCGCGCCCGGGCGGACGATCTTGTCCAGGGTGGCGAACAGCTCCCGCTTGACTCCCAGGTCCTCCGCGACCGCCTCGACCACCAGGTCCACGTCCGCCAGCTCGGTGTACTGGCCGACCGGGGTGACCAGCTCCAGCGCGGCGTCCCGCTGCTCGGCGGAGAGCCGGCCCTTGGCCACCGACCGCTCCAGCGACCGGGCCAGCTGGGCCTTCGCCCGGTCCGCCTTCTCCTGGCTGCGGGCGGCCAGCAGCACCGGGTGCCCGGCCTTGGCGAAGACCTCGACGATGCCGGTGGCCATCGTCCCCGAGCCGCAGACGCCGACGGTGCGGACGGCGCGGCCGGGCACCTTGGGCAGCGCCGGTCCGGTCGCCGCGTCCACCGGCCGGGACGAGCCCGGCGCCTCGTAGGTGTAGAACCCGCGCCCGGACTTGCGGCCCAGCAGCCCGGCCGAGACCAGCTGGCCGAGGATCGGAGCGGGGGCGTGCAGCCGGTCGCGGGACTGCTCGTACATCGCCTCCAGCACGGTGCGCGCGGTGTCGATGCCGATCAGGTCCAGCAGCGCCAGCGGGCCCATCGGCAGGCCGCAGCCGAGCCGCATCGCGGCGTCGATGTCCTCGCGGGACGCGTACTTGGACTCGTACATCGCCGCGGCCTGGTTCAGGTAGGCGAACAGCAGGCCGTTCACCACGAACCCGGCCCGGTCGCCGGCCGCCACCGGCTCCTTGCCCAGGTCGCGCGCGAACGCGGCGGCGTCCTCGGCGGTCTGCGGGGAGGTCAGCACGGTGCGCACCACCTCGACCAGCTTCATGGAGTGCACCGGGTTGAAGAAGTGCAGGCCCAGCACCCGCTCCGGACGGGCGGTCGCGGCGGCGATCCGGGTCACCGACAGCGCGGTGGTGCCGGTGGCCAGCACGGTGCTCTCGGGGCAGATCCGGTCCAGCTCGGCGAAGACCTCCCGCTTCAGCTCCAGCTGCTCGGGCACCTCCTCGATCACCAGATCCGCCTCGGCGGCCGCCGCCAGGCCGTGCCCGACCGAGATCCGGGCGAGCAGCGCGGTGCGCTCCTCCGCGGTGATCCGCTCCCGGTCGACCGCGTGCGCGGTCGCCGCCTCGATCCGGGCCAGCGCCCGGGCGGCCGAGTCCTCGCTCGCCTCGATGCCGATCACCCGGCGGCCGCTCCTGGCGACGGCCACGGCGACGCCGGCACCCATCGTGCCGAGGCCGACGACGGCCACGGTGGGAAAGGGACGCTCCATGTCCTGACTCCTAGTCATGAAGGGCCCGAGCGTGCTCCGGCGGGCACGCCGCCGCGCCCGTCGACGGTGACGGGGGGCGGGGGCGGCCGCCGCCGGAGGAGGGTCCACGCGCGGGGGCTGGGGAGATGACGGGTTCCGGCGCACCCGGGCAGCGGCCGGTCCGCTCCGGCCGAACTGCGGGGTGCGCCGTGGTGCTCAGGCGCTCGAAGGTGAAGGAAGCGACCCTGATCCGCGGGGAGGAACCCGGCCCGCCGCCGTTCGGCGGCACCGGCCGGTGAAGACGCACCGCGCCCGCCGCGGACGCGGCGGTGCGACCTCCCGCCGGTGCGGCTCCCGAAGCCCGGCGGTGGTGCGTGTCCGGCCACTGTAGCGAAGCTACTGGTCGGTAGGAAGGGGTGCGGGCGGGAAATCCGTCGGGTCCGGGGCGGGCCCTTCACCGTGTTCGCCGACCCCGGGGTGGCGCCGGGCGTGCTCCGGGCCGGGGCGCGGGTCGGGCTCCGCGTCGGGGCTCCGATCGGGCTCCGGGGCGACGCCGCCGAGTGGCGGGGCGGCCGCACCGGAGTGGCCACCGCGCCGACGGCCGGCCCACGGCCCCACCCGCCCGATCACCCAACGCCCCGCTGGCGCAGGGGTGTTCGCGGCTCCGGGTGCACGGCGTCCGCCGACCCCGGCGCACCGGGTTCCACGCTCCCGGTGCACGCCTAGGTGCCCGCCCCGAACGGGTGAACGGGAGGACGGTCCTCCGTTTGGACCACTCGATAGGGGAGTTACAGACCCCCAAGGGGAGGGGCAACATGGTGACATGAGCCTCGGAACCGCCGGCGCCCGCGCCGCCCGTACCGCCGACCCCGCCGAGCCGGGCGGTGACGCCGCCCTCGCGGCCGCCGTCGCGCTGCCCCCGCGGGCCGAGCGCGCCGAGCGGGCCGAGGCGGCGGCCGACCGGCTGCGCACCGCCGCCGTCGATGCCGTGGCCGTCACCTGGGTGGACAACGCGGGCATCACCCGGGTCAAGGCGGTGCCGGTCGGCGGTCTGGTGCACACGGCCGAGTGGGGCATCGGCACGGCGCCCTGCTTCGACGTCTTCCTCGCCGACGACGCCAGCACCACCAGCCCGATCATCGGCGGCCCCACCGGCGACCTGAGGCTCTACCCGGACCTCGACCGGCTCGTCCCGCTGGCCGCCCAGCCCGGCTGGGCCTGGGCCCCGGGGGACCGCCACACCCAGGCCGGCGGCCCGCACCCGGGCTGCCAGCGGCTGTTCGCCCGGCGGACGGAGGCCGCCGCGGCCGCCCGCGGGCTGAGCCTCAAGGCGGGCATCGAGGTCGAGTGGGTGGTCGCCCTGGACGGCCCCCCGCAGGAGGCGCCCCGGTACCCGACGCACGGCCCGGCCTACGGGATGCACCGGCTCACCGACCTCTCCGACTACCTGCGCGACGTCCTGCGCGCCCTCGACCACCAGGGGCTGGACGTGCTGCAGATCCACCCCGAGTACTCCCCGGGGCAGTTCGAGGTCTCGGTCGCCCCCGAGGGCCCGGTCGGCGCCGCCGACACGTCGGTGCTGGTCCGGCACACCATCCGCGCCGTCTCCGCCCGGCACGGCCTGCGGGTCTCCTTCGCCCCCGTGGTCGAGCCCGGCGCGGTCGGCAACGGCGGGCACCTGCACCTCAGCCTGTGGCGGGACGGCCGCAACCTCGGCCACGGCGGCCCCGGGCCGCACGGCCTGACCGCCGAGGCCGAGGGCTTCCTCGCCGGGGTGCTCGACGCGCTGCCCGCACTGCTGGTGCTGGGCTGCTCCAGCCCGGCCGGGTACCTGCGCCTGGTGCCCCAGCACTGGGCCGGTGCCTACCAGTGCTGGGGCCTGGAGAACCGGGAGGCCGCGCTGCGGCTGGTCACGGGCTCCACCGGGGAGCGGGCCGCCGCGGCGAACGCCGAGGTCAAGTGCTTCGACGCGAGCGCCAACCCGTACCTGGCGGTCGGCGGGGTGATCGCCGCCGGTCTCGCCGGGTTGGAGCGGCGCGGCACGCTGCCACCCGAGTTCACCGGGGACCCGGCCGCGGCCGAGCCCGGCACGGTGCCCCGGCTGCCGCAGGGGCCGGCCGAGGCGATCGCCGCCTACGAGCGCTCGGCGGTGCTGCGCGAGGCGCTCGGCGAGCCGCTGTACCAGGCGGTGCTGGCGGTGCGGCGGGCCGAGGCCGAGCAGTACGCCTCCGCCGGGCCCGAGCAGCTGGTCGCGGCCACCCGCTGGCGGTACTGACCGGTGGCCCGGCTGGAGGCCCCCGAACTGGTCGACCACCACTGCCACAGCGTGGTGGCGGCCGAGCTCGCCGACGACGCGCTGGCCGGCCTGCTCACCGAGTCCGACCGGCCGCCGGCGCCCGGCTGCTCGCCCTTCGACAGTGCCCTCGGCCTGGCGGTGCGGCGCTGGTGCCCGCCCGCCCTCGGCCTGCCCGCGCACACCACGGCCGCCGACTACCTGGCCCGGCGGCGCGAGCTGGGCGCCGCCGAGGCCACCCGCCGGCTGCTCGCCGCCGCCGGGCTGGACACCTACCTGGTGGACACCGGGCTGACCACCGCCGCCGGCCAGGAGCTGCTGCCGCTGACCGAACTCGCCGGAGTCACCGGTGCGGCGGTGCGCGAGGTGGTCCGCCTGGAGACGGTCGCGGAGGCGGTGACGGCCGACGCCGGGGACTGGCCCCGGGCCGTCGGCGAGGCGCTCGCGGCGGCCGCCGCCGGGGCCGTCGCGGTCAAGTCGGTGCTGGCCTACCGGCACGGTCTGGCCGCACCGGCCGAACGGCCCCCGCACGCCGCCGTGGTGGCCGCCGCCGGCCGCCGGCTGCGGGGCGGGCGCGAGCGGCTGACCGATCCGGTCCTGCTGCACCACCTGCTCTGGACGGCCGTGGACGTCTGCGCCGACCTCGGCCTGCCGATCCAACTGCACACCGGCTTCGGCGATCCCGACCTCACCCTGCACCGGGCCGACCCGTCCCTGCTGACCGACTTCATCCGCGCCGCGGAGCCGAGCGGTGTGCCGCTGGTGCTGCTGCACGCCTACCCGTACCACCGGCAGGCCGCCTGGCTGGCCCAGGCCTTCCCGACGGTCCACACGGACCTCGGGCTGACGGCCTCCTACACCGGGCCGCGGGTGGCAGCCGTCCTCGGTGAGATGCTCGAGCTCGCGCCCTTCGGCAAATTGCTGTTCTCCACCGACGCCTACGGACTGCCCGAGTTGTTCCTGGTGGGCGCCGCTCAGTTCCGACACGGACTGGGTGGGCTGCTGGCGGAGTGGCGGGCCGACGGGGCCTGTTCGGAGGCGGACGCCCAGCGCCTGGCGGGGATGGTCGCGGCCGGCAACGCCCGCCGCCTGTACGCGCTCTGACGCGACGGCACCGAGGTCGGCCGAGCCGGTCGGCTCGTCGGCGAACCATCACTTTTTAACAATCTTTACGCTGTTTTCGCTGGTGAGTCGCGGACTCCCAACCTCCGGTGTTGGTTGAGATGTGACGATTAGATGACTACCTCTTGCGCATATCAGCGAATATTCATTAGCGTCCGGTCATTCCCAGCGCACCTGCCACACCGCAGTTGCCGCCTGACGACTCGGGAGGGCCAACCCCAATGAGAGTTCCTCGGATCAGCCGGACCCGGTACGCGGCGGTGGGCGTCGTGCTCGCCACCGCCGGCGCCCTCGCGCTGCCGGCCGGCACCGCCGTCGCGGCGCCCACCGGCGACCCGACGACCGGTCCGCTGCTCAGCTACGTCGTCAACACCAAGGCCAACCACGGGCAGGTGCAGAAGGTCGAGAAGGCCGTCACCGGCCTCGGCGGCACGGTGGTCCACTCGTACGAGCAGATCGGCGTCGTGATCGCCCGCTCGAACGACACCAAGTTCGCGGAGAAGCTGCGCCTGGCCAAGGGCGTCGACTCCGTGGGTGCCAGCCGCACCAAGGGCATCACCGCCGCCGACCAGGGCAAGGCCGAGGTCGCCGCCGAGCCCGTCGGTGCCGCCACCGCCGGCCAGGAGCCGTACGAGCCCAACCAGTGGGACATGCGCCAGATCGGTGTCGACAAGGCGCACAAGCTCTCGCTCGGCAGCCGCAACGTCACCGTCGGCGTGCTGGACTCGGGCATCGACGCCACCCACGAGGACCTGGCCGCCAACGTGGACGCCTCGCAGTCGGTCTCCTGTCTCGACGGCGCGCCGAACACCGACTGGAAGGCCTGGCAGCCGACCACCAGCGACCACGGCACCCACGTCGCCGGCACCATCGCCGCCGCCCAGAACGGCAAGGGCGTCATCGGTGTCGCCCCGAACGTCAAGCTGGCCGCGGTCAAGGTCGTCAACGACGCCGGCATGATCTACCCGGAGAACGCGATCTGCGGCTTCGTCTGGGCCGGCGAGCACGGCTTCAAGGTGACCAACAACAGCTACTACGTCGACCCGTGGATGTTCAACTGCCAGAACGACAAGGACCAGGCCGCGATCACCGACGCCGTCCGTAAGGCCGTCGAGTTCTCGCAGCGCAAGGGCGTCCTGAACGTCGCCGCGGCGGGCAACGAGAACATCGACCTGGCGCACAAGACCACCGACGTCTCCAGCCCGGACGACACCACCCCCGGCACCCGCCCGGTCACCAACGACTGCCTGTCGCTGCCGACCGAGCTGCCCGGTGTCGTCGCGGTCTCCGCGGTCGGCGTCAAGGGCGAGAAGTCGTACTACTCCAGCTACGGCAAGGGCGTGGTGACCGTCGCCGCGCCGGGTGGCGACGCCCGCTACCAGATCCCGGACACCCCGGACAAGAACGGTCGGATCCTGTCCACCATCCCGGGCAACAAGTACGGCTACATGCAGGGCACCTCGATGGCGACCCCGCACGTCACCGGTGTGGTCGCGCTGCTCGCCTCCACCTTCCCGTGGGCCAGCCCGGACGAGCTGACCGAGCTGCTCACCAACCAGGCCGAGTCCCACGCCTGCCCGACCGGCGAGTTCAACCCGGGCGCCACCGGCCAGTGGAAGGCCACCTGCGAGGGCGGTGCGGACGACAACGGCTTCTACGGCGCGGGCATCATCAACGCCGAGAAGGCGGTCCAGTGGTGGCGGTGAGGCACTGACCACGGCGCGCCGAGCGTGCGCCGAGTGCTGAACGCCGAACACTGAAAGCCGAGTTGGGGAGCGGGACCGACGGTCCCGCTCCCCGTCGCGTTCGGGCACCCGTACCCGGGCCGCCGGCCCCGGCCGGGCGACGGGGCGGACCGGTGGCGGCCGCCCGAGCGCGCCGCCCTCACTCGAAGTGGTGCTCCCACACCGTCTCCACCGACGGCTTGCCGTGCAGGTCCGGCACCTCCTGCAGCCAGGCCGGCCGACCGGCCCGGGTGCGGGCCGCACGCCGCACCTCCGCCTCGCGGAGCTGCTCGGGGGTGGCGAAGCCCTCCGGCAGCCACTCCTCCGAGAGCACCACCCGGGCGGCCAGATGGCCGACGTAGGCCTGCCGGACGGCGTCCGCCGAGTCGAAGCCGGGCTCGTCGGCCAGCCACTCGTCCGGGACCAGCGCCAGGACCTCCTCCAGCAGTGCCACGGTGACCAGCGGCCCGAGGTCCTCGTCGGCCAGCCGGACGTCCGGGGCCGAGCCGCCGAGCGCGTGGGCGCTGAGGTCGTAGCGCTTGCCGACCGAGGCGCCGGCGCTCGCCCAGCGGTGGTGGAAGATCAGCGCGGCGCCGTTGTCGATCAGCCAGAGCCGGCCGTGCCAGACCACCAGGTTGGGGTTGTGCACGGTGCGGTCGACGTTGCCGGTGAGCGCGTCCAGCCAGACCACCCGCCCGGCCTCGGCGGAGTCCACCGGGACCATCCCCGGCCGGAAGTCCTGCGCTCCGGGCAGCAGGTCCATCCCCAGGTTGAGGCCGCCGCTGGCCCTGAGCATGTCCTGGATCTCGGTGTCGGGCTCGTCCGCGGCCACCGCCGGGTCGAAGTCCACCAGCCGCAGCTCGGGCACCCGCAGGCCCAGCCGGCGGGCCAGCTCACCGACGATCACCTCCGCCACCAGCGCCTTGCGGCCCTGGGCGGCGCCGGTGAACTTGACCACGTACGTTCCCAGGTCGTCCGTCTCCACGACGCCCGGCACCGAGCCGCCCGCCCGCAGCGGGTCCACGTAGCGCAGCGCAGTCACCAGATCGAGCACACCGGCCACCCTATCCCGCCGCGTCGCGGGGCCGCCGCTGTGATTGGCTTGCCGGGACAGCGGTACGCCAGAGCGGTACCCACCAGACGAGGAGAGCAAGGTCATGGGACAGGTGCAGGCCACCACCGAGCGGGTCTACGACGCGGCCCCCGAGCGGGTGTACGAGGCGCTGGCCGACTACCAGGTGACCCGCCCGAAGCTGCTGCCCGCGCAGTACAGCGAGTACGAGGTCCGGGTCGGCGGCACGGGTGCCGGCACCCAGGTCCACTGGAAGCTGCAGGCCACCGAGAAGCGGGTGCGCGACTGCCTGTTCACCGTCTCCGCGCCCAAGCCCGACCAGCTGGTGGAGCGGGACGCCAACTCCAGCATGGTGATCACCTGGACCGTCGCGGCCGCCGGCGAGGGCCGGACCAAGGTCACCGTCACCGCCACCTGGCAGGGGGCGAGCGGCATCGGCGGCTTCTTCGAGCGCACCTTCGCCCCCAAGGGCCTGAACCGGATCCACGACCAGGTGCTGGCCAACCTGGCCGCCGAGGTCGGCTGAGGTCTGCCGACGGTCGGCCGAGGTCTGCCACGGTCGGCCGAGGTCCGCTGAGGTCCGCTGGAGTCCGCCGCGGCGGGACCGCCGAATCGGCCGGAGTTTCGAACGTCCCGTCCACCCGTACGACCCGAAAGCCGTACGGGTGGACGGCCCGCCACCTGCGGGTGACGCGGACCTCCCCGCACGGGGGAGCCACCCTAGGCTCGCCAACCGTGCATATGACGATCCTTCACATTTCGCAGCCGGTGGACGGCGGAGTCGCCCGCGTCGTCGTCGATCTCGTCCGGGGGCAGCGCGAGGCCGGCCACCGGGTGCTGGTCGCCTGCCCGGGCGGCGGCAGGCTGGCCGAGGAGGCCGCCGCCGCGGGCGCGCTGGTCCGGGACTGGCCGGCCGAGCGCTCGCCCGGCCCGTCCACCGCCGCCGAGGCCTGGCGGCTGCGCCGGATCGTCCGCGCCGCCGGGCCCGACGTGGTCCACCTGCACAGCGCCAAGGCCGGACTGGCCGGCCGGCTGGCCGTACGCGGCCTGGTCCCCACCGTCTTCCAGCCGCACGCCTGGTCCTTCGCCGCCGTGGACGGCGCGATGGCCGCCGCCACCCTGCGCTGGGAGCGGTTCGCGACCCGCTGGGCGCACCGGCTGCTGTGCGTGAGCGTCCAGGAGCGCGCGGACGGCGTCGCCGCCGGGATCCACGCCGACTGGGCGGTGGTGCCCAACGGCGTGGACGTGCGCCACTACGCGCCCGCCGACCGCCGGGCCGCCCGGATCGCGCTCGGGCTGGAGCTGGACGCCCCGCTCGCCGTCTGCGTCGGGCGGCTGTGCCGGCAGAAGGGCCAGGACGTGCTGCTGGCCGCCTGGCCGGAGGTGCTGGGGAGGGTGCCGCAGGCCCGGCTGGCACTGGTGGGCGGCGGTCCCGACGAGCAGCGGCTCGCGGAGTCGGTGCGGGAGACGGCAGAGCCGTCCCGGGTCCGGCTGGTCGGGGACGTGCCGGATCCGCGCCCGTGGCTGGCGGCGGCCGACCTGGTGGTGCTGCCCTCGCGCTGGGAGGGCATGGCGCTGGCTCCGCTGGAGGCGATGGCGGCCGCCCGTCCGGTGCTGCTGACCGACGTGCCCGGGGCGCGCGAGTGCCTGCCGCAGGCGGCGCGGGAGCAGGCGGTGGTGCCGCCGGAGGACGTGGCCGCGCTCGCCACCCGAATGGCGGAAGCGCTGTCCGATCCGATCGAGTGTGAGCGACGCGGTGCCCGCCTGCGCGACCACGTGGTGGCCCGGCACGACGTCCGCACGGTGGTCGAACAGGTGGACGTGCTCTACCGCCATCTGCTGGGGGCCGGCCCGGCCGCCGGACGGCGCCGGGCCCGTGTCCCAGAGCGGATCTGATCGTTTCACATGCCGTGAATGCCCGCCGGCCAGGCGCTGTCGTATTCGCACCCTCAACCGGATAAGGGGCGGGGCGTCAAGTCGGAAATACCTATTAATGGGCGGCTGGAATGAAACGGCAAGTCAACTTCCTGACCGTATCGCCGGATTCGGTATTGTCGGATTTTGCCTGCTTCGTTTCGATTCCGTCCCGGAAATCCTCGCCCGAGCCCGCCACGACCGCGTCCCGTACGGCCGGCCGTTCCACGATCGGGCCCGACGCGGGAGAACCGAAAGCCGCCAGCGGTAGCAGGTGCTGTCAGGACCTCGCCCACCGGGCCGGGACGGCCGCTCCACGCCTATCGGTGCCGGGGCGTCGTCACCCCGGGCACACAGCAGGGGAGTTCGTGCGCTGATGACCATTGACCACGACAGCGTGCCGCGATCCGGAGGGCCCCTGTCCGGCCCGCGGCGGCCCTCCACGGGGCTGCTCGACCGGCCGGCCGGGTCGGCGCACACCCGGGCGGTCCCGCCGCCGCGCCGGCACCGCAGGGCGATCCGCTCCCGGCTCGCCCTGCCGCTCGCTCTGGTCCAGGTCGACGCGATCGCACTGTCCGCCGCCGCCGGCATCGCCAACCGGGCCGTCGACCCGGCGTTCCCCCGCCCCCCGCTGCTCGGCGTCGCCGCCGTCCTGCCGCTGCTCCTGCTGCTCAACCTGACCGGCGGCCTCTACCGCACCAGGCTCACCCTGTCCGTCCTCGACGAACTGCCGGCGCTGGCCGTCCGCGCCGTGGTCGCCACCGCCTTCGCCGTCACCCTGGCCGGCTGCCTGGACGGCCGCTGGCCCGACTGCGGACCGGCCACCCCGGCCCGCCTCACCGTCCTGCTCGGCGCCCAACTGCTGATCGCCACCGTCGGCCGGGGCGTCCTCTACCACCTGGTCCGGCGGATCCGCTGCAGCCGCCCCAGCCCCGTCCTGGTGCTCGGCGCCGGCCGGCTCGGCCGCAAGGTCGCCGCCGCCCTGGGCGAGCACGGCGAGTACGGGATGCGCCCGGTCGGCTTCCTGGACGCCGACCCGCCGCTGCTGGCCGGCGGCACCGACCTGCCCGTCCTCGGCGGCCGCGAGGTCCTCGAACGCGAGGTCCGCCGCCACCGCGTCCAGCACGTGATCGCCACCGCCGGCGCCGCCGACGAGGCGGAGACCGCCGCCGCCCTGCGCGACGCCGTCCGACTCGGCTGCCAGGTCTGGCTGGTCCCCGCGCTGCGCGAGTTCGGCTCGCTGCCCACCGCCCCGATCTCCGGCGACGACCACCTGTGGGGCTTCCCCTGCCTGCGGATCGGCCGCCCGGCCACGAGCCGCCCCGGCTGGGCCGTCAAGCGGGCCCTGGACGTCACCGCGGCCGCCCTCGGCCTGCTGCTGCTCGCCCCCGTCCTGGCGCTCTGCGCCCTCGCCGTCCGCTTCGACACCGGCCCCGGCGTGCTCTTCCGCCAGCAGCGCACCGGACTGGACGGCCGGGTCTTCACCGTGCTGAAGTTCCGCACCCTGCGCCCCAGCAACGAGCACGAGTCGGCGACCCGCTGGAACATCTCCCAGGACCAGCGGATGGGCGCCGTCGGCCGCCTGCTGCGCAAGAGCTCGCTGGACGAGCTGCCGCAGCTGTGGAACGTCCTGCGCGGCGACATGAGCCTGGTCGGCCCGCGCCCCGAACGCCCCTACTTCGTCATGCGGTTCAGCCAGGCCTACCCCGAGTACGCGGACCGCCACCGGGTGCCCGTCGGCCTCACCGGCCTCGCCCAGGTCAACGGCCTGCGCGGGGACACCTCGATCGAGGACCGGGCCCGCTTCGACAACCGCTACATCGAGAGCTGGAGCCTCTGGCAGGACGTCAAGATCCTGTGCCGCACCGCGGCCATGATGCTCCACCCGGACGGGAGCTGACCCCGCGTGGCCCTCACCCTCTCGGCCCTCCCGCGCCCCGCCTTACGGCGGGCCCTGCCCGCACTCGCGGACCGGCCCAGCCTGCTGGCCGCGGCCACCGTCCTGCTGGTCTGCGTGCCCACCGGCGAGAAGGACGTCACCGCCGCCGTCCACGTCACTGCCGCCGACGTCGCCTCGCTCGCCCTGGTCGCCCTCACCGCGCTGAACCTGCTGCGCGGCCGGCTGCCCGCGCTCAGCCGCGCCACCTGCGCCCTGTTCGGCGGCATCGTGGTCGCCGCCGCCGTCGCCACCGTCGGCTCGATCGACCCGGCCACCAGCCTCACCGGCTTCGTCCGGCTCACCCAGGTGTTCGTCCTGGTGCCCGCCGCCGTGCTCTGCTCGCTGCGCGACCGCGGCGACCAGCGGCTGGTCCTCGGCTCCTTCGTGCTCGCCGCGCTGATCCAGGGCGCGGTCGGCGCCCACCAGTACCTCACCCGCACCGGGGCCTCCTACACCGGCCAGCCGATCCGCGCCGTCGGCACCTTCGGCGCCCTGGACATCATGGCGATGTCCACCGTGGTCAGCTACGGGCTGCTCGCCGCCCTCGCCCTGGCCCTCGGCGAACGCCGGCCCGGCGGGAACGTCCGGCTGCGCCGGGCCATGTTCGCGGCCGCCGCCTTCCTCGCCTTCCCGCTGGCCGTCTCGTTCAGCCGCGGCAGCTGGATCGCCACCGGCGTGGCCGCCACCGTCCTGCTGCTGCGCGCGGACGCCCGGCTACTGGTGCGCGGCGCCGTCCTCGGCCTGGCCGCGGCGGTCGTCCTGGTCGGCGGCCTCGGCCTCGGCGCCTCCGGGGTCACCGAGCGGCTCAGCTCGATCGGCTCCGTCTCCGCCGCCCCCGACCAGTCCGTCTCGGACCGCTACGACCTGTGGGCCACCGCCGGGCGGATCTGGCAGGACCACCCCGTGCACGGCGCAGGACCGAAGGCCTTCCCGAAGCTGCGCGACAGCCACGCCCCGCTGCGGCTCTCCTCGGGCAGCGACGCCGCCGACTCCACCATCGGCTTCCAGCGCGAACCGCTGCTCTCGCCGCACAACATGTACTTCCTGGTGCTCAGCGAGCAGGGCCTGATCGGCGTCACCGCCTACCTCGCGCTCTTCCTCGGCCTGCTGCTCGGCTGCCTGCGGAGCCGCCGCGGCCCGACGCCGGGCCCGGGCCACCGGGACGGCCCGACCCTGGCCGCGCTCGCCCTGCTCAGCTGGGTGCTGGTCGACTTCCTCTACGCCGACATCGGCGGCACCACCACCGTGCTGACCTCCGTCGTCCTCGGCCTCGCGGCCCGCGCCGCCGCCCCGGAGCAGGCCCCGCCCGAGCCCGAGGGGCACGCGGGCGCCGAACGCGGCGAGCGGGCGATGACACGGTGACCACCGACCACTCCGCGGTCGCCTCCACCCTCCCGGCCCCGCGCAGCGCCCCCGCCCGGCCCACGGCCCCCGGGCCCGGCCCGGTGCCCCGGCGCGGCTTCCTCGCCAAGGCCTTCGGCATCACCGCCCTGCTCAGCGCGGCCGGCTCCGGCCTCGGCCTGCTGCGCGACCTCCTGCTCGCCCGCTACTTCGGCGCCAACCAGGGCACCGACGCCTTCCTCGTCGCCTGGACCGTCCCGGAGACGGCCGCGCCGCTGCTGATCGAGGACGCCATGTCCTTCCTCATGGTGCCCGCCTTCGCCCTCACCCTGGTGCTGCGCGAGGAGGACCCGGACGCTCCCGACCCCGTCCGCCAGCTCGTCCGCGCCACCCTGCCCTGGCTGCTGCTCGCCCTCAGCGGCCTCGCCCTGGCGGCCGCGCTCGGCGCCCCCCAGCTGGTCGAGCTGCTCGCCCCCGGGCTGCCCGACCCGGGCCTCGCGGTGACGTGCACCCGGATCACGGCGGTCACCGTGCTGCCGTTCGGAGTGGTCGGCTACCTGGCCGCCGCACTGCGCGCCCACCACCGCTTCACCGCCCCGGCCGGGATCTACGTCGCCTACAACGTCGGCATCCTGGCCCTGCTGCTCGGCTTCCACAGCCACCTCGGCGTCCGCTCCGCCGCCCTCGGCGTGGCCTTCGGCAGCCTGCTGATGGCCGGTCTGCTGGTCGGCCCGTTCCTGCGCCGGCTGCGCCGGGGCCGGGCCGCCGGCGGCCGCGGCCGGCGCTCCTCCCGCCACACGCTGGTGCTGATGCCGCTGGCCCTGCTGCCGGTGGCGGCCTTCACCCTGACCCGGCAGTCGCAGGTGTTCGTCGAGCGCTACCTCGGCTCCGCCCTGCCGCCCGGCACCATCTCGCACCTCAACTACGCCGCCAAGGTGTCCCAACTCGCCATGACGGCGGGCATCCTCATCTGCACCGTCACCTTCCCGCTGGTCGCCCGGGCACTGGCGGCCGGGGACCTCACCGGCGCCCGCGACCGGGTCGAGAAGGACCTCGGCCAGGCGGCCGCGGTGGTCCTGCTCGGCACGGCCTTCCTGATGGCCTGCGCCCCCTCGGTGGTCTCGCTGCTGTTCGAACGCGGGGCCTTCGGCCCGGGCGACACCGCCGCCACCGCCGCCGTCATCCGGGTGTACAGCTTCGGCCTGCCCGCCCAGGCGCTGATCGGCGTGATGATCCGCCCGTACTTCTCGCTGCGCCCGGTGGTCCGCCGGGCCGACGACCCGCGCACCGGGGACTGCGGCCGCCGGCTCCTGGACTGGTACCCGACCGCCGCGATGCTGCTGGGCCTCGGCGTCACCGTCACCGTCGGCGTGCTCACCACCGGCCGCTTCGGCGCCCTCGGCCTCGCCGCCGGGAACGCCGCCGGGATCACCGCCGCCGCTGCCCTGCTGCTGCGCGGCCTGGTGCTGCGCGGAATCCCGCTGCGGCTGCGCCGGGTGCTCGGCGGCCACGGACGGCTGGTCGCCTCCGCCGCCGGTGCCACCGCCCTCGGCGGCGCCGTCGCGGGCCTGGTCGGCGATCCGCTGCTCTCGACCCTCCTCGGGGGCCTCACCGTGGCGCTGGTCTTCGCCGCCGTCGGCACCGGCCTCGGCGCCCCCGAGGTGCGCGGCCCGGTCCTCGCCGCCGCGCGGCTCCTGAACCCGCACACCGGGGCCGGGACCCCGGCGACCGGGGCGCCCACCGGACCTCTGAACCCGCCAACCGTCGCCGATGAAGGGAAGCTTCCCCATGGACAATGAACGGGGAACCGTCCGTTCGGCCCAGGCGGGCGTCACCAACGCCCCGCCCGACCGGGCGCGACTGCCCAGGAGCCGCCGTCCGGCCGGCGAACCGGCCGCCCCCGGCTCCTCCTCGCCGTGGATCCTGATGTACCACTCGGTGGCCGTCGAGGAGGAGGACCCGTACCAACTCACCGTCAGCCCCGAGCGGTTCGCCGAGCAGATCGGCTGGCTGCACCGGCGCGGACGGCGCGGCGTCTCCGTCCGCGAGCTGATGCGGGCACGGGCCCAGGGCCGGGACGACAAGCTGGTCGGTCTGACCTTCGACGACGGCTACGCGGACTTCGCCCGCTACGCCGTGCCGATCCTCCAGGCGTACGGCTTCACCGCCACCGCGTACGTGGTCGCCGACCTGCTCGGGCAGGACAACGGCTGGGACTCCGAAGGCCCGCGCAAGAAGCTGCTCACCGTCGAGGAGGTCACCGAACTGGCCGCCGCCGGTTGGGAGATCGGCTCCCACGGCCTCGGTCACCAGGCCCTGCCCGGGCTGCCCGCCGACGTCCTCGCGGTGCAGACCCGGGAGAGCCGGCGCCTGCTGGAGGAGGTCGTGGGCGGCCCGGTCACCGGCTTCTGCTACCCGTACGGCGCCGTCGACCGGCCCGCCGCCCTGGCCGTGCGCGACGCCGGCTACGACTACGCCTGCGCGATCGCCCACTCCCCGCTCACCGGCCGCTTCGCGCTGCCGCGCTGCTACGTCGGCGACCGCGACGGCGCCTGGCGGCTGCGGGCCAAGAAGGGGCGGCACCTGCTGCGCGACGCCGTCACCGAGCTGCGCCGCGGCCGCGGGGAGCGTCGGCCGTGAGGGTCCTGCACATCGTCACCGGGCTCGCCTCCGGCGGAGCCGAGCGCCAACTCCACCTGCTGCTGCGGCACTTGCCGGCGCACCAGCGGTGCGAGGTGCTCGCCCTGACCAACCCCGGCGCGGTCGCCGAAGCGCTGCGGGCGGACGGCGTGGCCGTCCACCACCTCGGCATGCGCGGCAACCGGGACCTCGGCGCGCTGCCCCGGCTGGTCCGGCTGGTCCGGGCCGGCCGCTACGACCTGGTGCACACCCACCTCTACCGGGCGCAGCTGTACGGCCGGCTGGCCGCGCGGCTGGCCGGGGTGCGCGCGGTGGTCTCCACCGAGCACTCGCTGCACGCCGGGGTGATCGAGGGGCGCCCCGTCACCCGGGGCGTCAAGGGCCTCTACCTGGCGGCCGAACGGCTCGGCAGCACGACCGTCGCGGTGTCCCGGCAGGTCGCCCAGACCCTGCGGTCCTGGGGCGTGCCGCCGGCCCGGATCGAGCTGATCCCCAACGGCATCGACACCGCCGGCTACCTGCGCCCGCCCGCGGAGCGGGCCGCCGTCCGCCGCCGGGTGCGGGCGGAGCTCGGCCTGCCGGAGCGCGGCTGGGTGGTCGGCGGGGTCGGCCGGCTGGTGCCCGGCAAGCGCTTCGAGGTACTGCTGGAGGCGCTGGCCGAGCTCGATCCGGCCACCCGGCTGGTGCTGGTCGGCGAGGGCCCCGAGCGGGCCGCCCTGGAGCAGCGGGCCGTCGAACTGGGCATCGCGGAGCGGCTGGTGCTCACCGGCGAGCGCGACGACGTCCCCGACCTGCTGACCGCGATGGACGTGCTGGCCGCCCCCTCCACCGCGGAGACCTTCGGCCTCGGTGTCCTGGAGGGCCTCGCGGCCGGGCTGCCGGTGCGGCACAGCGCCTGCCCGGCGCTGGACGAACTGCCGCCCAGCGCCGCCCCGCAGGCCCGCCGCATCCCCTCCGAGCCGGCCGCCTACGCGGCCGCGCTGCGCGACCTGCGGCAGTTGAGCGGCCACACCGCGGACCCGCTGCCGCACCCCCCGGCCGTCGGCCACTACGACATCGCCCGGGTTGCCGCCGACCTCGGCGCGCTCTACGACCGGCTGGCCCGCGTCTGACCGCCCGCCGCCGGAACCGCCGTCCCACACCCAAGGAGCCACACCCATGACCACACCGCGCCGAAGCGCCCGTCGCCTGGTCCGCCGCTGGTGGCCGGTGGTGCTCGCGGTGCCGCTGGGCGCCGCGGCCGGCGCCGGGTACGCCGTCGTCTCGCACCCGTCGTACTCGGCCACCGCCTACGTCCTCGTGGTGCCGCAGAACCCGGGGGAGGCGGGCACCGCGACCAACTTCGCCCAGGCCTACGGACGGCTGGCGGGCCAGCCGCAGGTCCTCGCGGTCGCGGCCGCCGAGACCGGCCGCACCCGGGCCGAGCTGGAGTCGCTGGTGGCGGGCACGACCTCCCCGGACGCCCCGATGATCGAGATCACCGGCACCGGGACCCGCGCCGACGAGGCCGCCCGGACGGCCGACGCGGTGGCCCGCTCGCTGGTCACCTTCGCCAACACCAGCAGCAAGGACACCAACGTCCGGCTGGTGACGCTGGCTCCGGCCTCCGAGCCGGACAAGCCGACCACGCCCTCCGCCGAGCTGGACGTCGCGGTGGGCGGCGCGGCCGGGGTGCTGGTCGGGTCGCTGGTGATGATGACCCGCCGCCGGGGCGGGGACGCCGCCGCGCCCGAGGCCGCCGAGGCCCCGTCGGCCCCGCCGGAGCCGTTGGCCGCGTCGGACCCGTCGGGCCCGCGGACCGCCGGGACGGCGGAAGCCGGGGCGGCCGGGGAAGCCGGGGCGGCCGAGGCGGCCGGGGCTCCGGCCACCCCCCGCCCGCGCCGCGGGACCGAGGCCGGCTCCAGGACCGCGGCCAGGACCGCCACCAGGACCGAGCCCAGGACCGCCACCAGGGCCGCGTCGTCCAAGGCCGACACGGGGACCGAGCCCGAGCGCGCCGCCACGACGGAGTCCAAGGCCGGCGCCGAGTCGGCGCCCGAGCCTGCGGCCGAGCCCGCGCCCGAGGCCGGGCGGAAGACCGCCGCCAAGCCCCCGGCGAAGGAGAAGGAGAAGGCGGCCACCGGGAGCAAGCGATGAGCACCGAGGCCCGCCCCGCCCGGCTGCCGGCCCAGGGGGCCGCGCCCGTCTGGACCACCGAGCTGCGCCGCGAGGACGACGCCCTGGACACCCTCGCCGAGGAGTGGGACGACCTGTTCGCCCGCTGCCGGACGGCCACGTCCTTCCAGGCCGCCGCCTGGCAGCGGTCCTGGTGGCGCCACTACGGCCGCCCGGGCGCCCTGCGGGTGGTGGTCGTCCGCCGGGACGGCCGGCTGGTCGGCGCGGGAGCCTTCATGCGGCGACCCGGTCCGTTCGGCGGCCTGACCGGTCTGGGGGCCGGGCTGGTCGACTACGGCGACGTCCTGCTCGACGACGAGTGCGCCGACCGGGCCGCCGCCGAGTTCGCCGCCGCCCTCCCGCTCACCCGGCCCTGGCACTGGCTGGAGCTGCGCGAGGTGCACCCCGAAGCGGCGGTGCAGCAGGTGTACGAGCACTGGCGCGGATCGCGCCGCCGCCACCCGGACTCGCTCTGCCAGTACCTCCCGGCCGTCCCGATGGAGCGGCTGCTCAAGCGGGTGCCCGGCAAGACCGCCCAGCGCAGCCGGGTGAAGCTGCGCAAGATCGCGGAGGCCGGGGTGCAGGTCAGCTCGGCACCGCCGGCCGAGGTGCCGGCCGCCCTGGAGGGGCTGCTGCGGCTGCACTTCCTGCAGTGGCAGGGCCGCGGCGTCACCCCGGAGCACCGGACGAAGCGTTTCGCCGACCACCTGACCGAGTCCACCACCGGGCTCGTCGCCACCGGCCGGGCGGCCGTCCACCGGTTCCACCTGGACGGCGAACTGGTCGCGGTGAACCTGCTGCTGCTCTGCCCGTCCTTCGGCGGCCTGTACCTCTACGGCGCCCACCCGGCGCTGCGCGAGCGGCTGGACATCGCCGGGCTGCTGTTCGGCGCGGCCCTGGACGAGACGATCGGGGCGGACATCCCGGTGCTCGGGCTGCTGCGCGGCCAGGAGCCGTACAAGCAGCGCTGGCGGCCGGACCGGCTGCACAACCAGCGGCTGCTGCTGGGACCGGCCGGCGTGGCCCCGGCGGCCGCCGTCCGGGCCGGGGCGGTGCAGGCGCGCCGGGCGGCGGCGGAGCTGCTGAGCAGCCGGTTCCCCCGGCTGAAGGAGTGGCTGCTGGCTCGCCGGCACGGCTGAGCGGCGGCGGGCCGGCCGTCCGCGGGACCCCGCCGCCGGTCACCGCCGGGAGGGCGTCCCCGGCGCGGACGGGCTCGGCGAGGCAGCTGCTGCCGAGGGGCTCGCCGCCGCACCACCGGGCGTGCCGGCCGCCGCGGACGGGCTCGGTGGGGTCGGCGGGGTCGGTGGTGCGGGCGGGGTCGGTACGGCCGGGCCGCTCGGCGCCACCGGCACGACCGGGGCGGGCGGCGCCGTCGGCACCGCGCTCGGCGCCCCCTTCGAACCCGACATCAGCTGCTTGAAGACCGCGGCCGAGCGCGGGTTGCTCCGGCACTGGTAGAAGCCGTGCGGGCAGTAGTCGGTGACGGTCTGGTAGGCGGTGTCGTGGGTGCGCATCCAGTCGACCATCCGGCGCACGAACTCGGGGTTGTCCCCGTTGCGGAACAGCCCCCACTCCGGGTACGAGACCGGCTTGCCGCGCTTGGCCGCGAACTCGACCTGGTCCTGGAGGCCGTAGGGCTCGCGCACGTAGTCGTCGAAGGTGCTCCCGGCCGGCTGGTCGTAGCTGTCCGTGCCGATGATGTCGACCACGTCGTCACCGGGGTAGCACCTGGTCCACGCGATGGCGTCCAGCCCTCGGTTCGGGGTGAAGTCGAAGCGGAACCGCTGGCCGGGCACCGAACGCATCACCCCGACGATCCGCCGCCAGTACGCCTTCCACGCGGTGGGGTCGGGCTTGCAGCGGTGGGTGTAGGTGACGCCGTTCATCTCCCAGCCGAGGGTGATGACGGTGTCCGAACCGCCGAGGGCGACCAGACGGCGGGCGAGCCGCAGGAAGTGGCTGTCGAAGTCCCCGCGCGCGCCCTGGCCGAGCAGCTTGGCCACCGTGCCGTCCGGCACGTTCGCCTCGTTGGGCACCAGCATCGGCACGCCGAGCACGAGCATCCGGGACGGGTCGGCGAGCCGCCACTGCGACCACATGCCGAGCACCACCGGCTCGCCCTCGATGTCGGCCCAGCCGTTGCCCGCCAGGTAGGTGTGGCCGACCTGCATGTTCGCGTCGCCCAGCCAGCGGGCGTACTGGCCGATCTGCGGGATGTAGGTGTCCCAGGAGCCGACGAAGGCACCGAACGGCGGCTCGTGCGGCGGCCGCTGGACCGGCGGGCGGGGGGCGGCGCCGCGCGGTTCGAAGGCGTCCGAGGAGAGGCTGTGCCGCTCCGTCTGGCTGAGCGGCGTCCCGGCCGGGACGCTGGCGGTGGCCATCAGCAGCAGAGCGGCGGCGGCCAGCGTCAGACGGCCGATGCGCATGGTCTCTCCTCCGGGCGTCGCGAGCGGGGGCGGACGGGCGCGGCGACGGACGGTGGCGCCACGCTCGCCGACAGTAGGACCGTCGGCGGGCGGCGCAGGCGAATGTCACCCTAAAGTGGGCGATATTCGAACGCCGTCTGCCGCAAGACCCCGACCGGAGGCGTCCGTGTATCAGCTCTGTAACGTTCCGAACGGGCCTGCGGGGCCTACCGCGGAGCGCCGCGCCGCCCCGTCCGGGAGCCGACGACGCAGGTGGGCGGGCGGGCGCACCGGCCCGGCGCACGTCGGCGGGCGCACGGCCGACACCACGTGCGAGCGGCGTTTCCCGGCTGACTCGCCCGCCCGGTGACAGGTACGCTCCGGCCGTGTCCTGGAAGCCGCCGCGTGTTCTCACCCCCCGGTCAGTCCTGCCTGCCCTGGCGGTGATGCTGGTCCTTGCGGCCGGTGCGGCGGCGCACGCGAACAAGCCGGTGCCGTTCGGCGACCGGGTGGCGGGGCCGGGCGACGCCGAGGCGACCCCGGTGAACTCGCAGTCGGTCGACTCGGCCGACCTGGACCTCAAGGTGGTCGGCCCCGCGCTGGAGGCGTACCACAAGGCGACCGGGGAGCGGGCCTGGTCCTACCGGCGCGAGGGCGCCGAGGCGCTCTCCGTGGCGATGGCCGGCGACAACGCCATCGTGGTCTGGGACGACGGCCTGGTCACCTCGGTGCGTCCGGGCGACCACGAGGTGCGCTGGCACCGCGCGGTGCCCGGCCTCGCGGACTACCTGCGCGCCGCCGGCGAGCCCGGGGCCGACAAGCGCACCGAGGCGCAGCGCAAGCAGACGGCCACCCAGCGGGCCGCCGCCGCGCTGCACACCGTCCAGCGGGCGGGCTCGCCCTGGCTGGCCGTGGTGACCCCGAACCTGACCATGGGCCTGCGCGACGTCGACGGTGACCTGCGCTACAACGACCGCCCCGCCAACGGCTGCCTCTACGACCCGCTGCGCACCGTCCACACCGACTACGCGGTGCTCATCCCGCGCAGTTGCACCAACGGCAGCGGGGTGGCCGTCTCCGGCGGCATCACCGGCTACCGGCTCGACAGCAACGGCTGGGCGATGAGCACCGGGCCGACCGCGACGATCAAGGTGCTGGACGCCAGCCGGGTGGAGATCACCGACGGCCCGATCGTCCCGCCCCGGGTGTTCGACACCAAGGCCGCCGCGCCCGAGACGGCCTGCGGCGCCGTGGACGCGCCGTTCGCCGCCGTCCGCCCGCAGGACGGCTGCGCGGACCCGTCGGCGCAGTCGAACCCGAACCCGAACCCGACGGCGGACGTGCCCGCCGCCACGGACGTGCCCGCCGCCACGGACGCGCCCGCCGCCACGGGCGACCCGGCGGCCCCGGCCGGCCCGGCGGCTCCCGCGACCGACCAGCCGGACCCGGCGCAGCCGTAGCGGAGGGTGCTTCCGGTACCCCCGGGCGGTAACCCGGGGAGTTCCGCACGGCCCGGTAGACTGGCCGTCATGGCTATCTTCTCCGGGCAATAGCGGGCGGCGGCGCCCCACCTTCCACCGCGCCGACCGCCGATGAAGCCCTCTTCCCGCTGCCCGGGCCCGTACCCGGCCGCCCGCCCACGTCCCAGGAGTAGTGCCCAGCCATGATTTCCGCCAACGCCCTCGAGCTGCGTGCCGGTGCCCGGATCCTCATCGAGTCCGCGAGCTTCAAGGTCGCCGCCGGTGACCGGATCGGTCTGGTCGGGCGCAACGGCGCCGGGAAGACCACGCTCACCAAGGTGCTGGCCGGCGAGGGCCTGCCGGCCGCCGGTACGGTCACCCGTTCGGGCGAGGTGGGCTACCTCCCGCAGGACCCGCGCACCGGTGACCTGGACGTCCTCGCCAAGGACCGCATCCTCTCCGCGCGCGGCCTCGACACCGTGCTGAAGAAGATGCGCGAGAACGAGGACCGGATGGCCAACGGCAAGGGCGCCACCCGGGACAACGCGATGAAGAAGTACGCCCGGCTGGAGACCGAGTTCCTGACCAAGGGCGGGTACGCCGCCGAGGCGGAGGCCGCCACCATCGCCGCCGCGCTGGGCCTGCCGGACCGCATCCTCGGCCAGCCGCTGCACACCCTCTCCGGTGGTCAGCGCCGCCGCGTCGAGCTGGCCCGGATCCTGTTCTCGGACTCCGACGTGCTGCTGCTGGACGAGCCCACCAACCACCTGGACGCCGACTCGATCGCCTGGCTGCGGGACTTCCTGAAGACCTACAAGGGCGGCTTCATCGTCATCTCGCACGACGTCGACCTGGTCGAGACGGTCGTCAACAAGGTCTTCTACCTGGACGCCAACCGCTCCTGCATCGACGTCTACAACATGGGCTGGAAGCAGTACCAGCAGCAGCGCGAGGACGACGAGAAGCGCCGCAAGCGCGAGCGGGCCAACGCCGAGAAGAAGGCCGCGACCCTGAACGCGCAGGCCGACAAGATGCGCGCCAAGGCGACCAAGACGGTGGCCGCGCAGAACATGGCCCGCCGCGCCGAGAAGCTGCTCTCCGGGCTGGAGCAGGTGCGCCAGAGCGACAAGGTCGCCAAGCTGCGCTTCCCGGACCCGGCCCCCTGCGGCAAGACCCCGCTGACCGCGAGCGACCTGTCCAAGTCTTACGGCTCGCTGGAGATCTTCACCGGCGTCGACCTGGCGATCGACCGCGGCTCCCGGGTCGTGGTGCTCGGCCTCAACGGCGCGGGCAAGACCACCCTGCTGCGGATGCTGGCCGGGGTGGAGGCGCCGGACACCGGCGAGGTGATCCCGGGCCACGGTCTGAAGATCGGCTACTACGCCCAGGAGCACGAGACGCTGGACCCGGACCGCACCGTCCTGGAGAACATGCGCTCGGCCGCGCCGGACACCGACCTGGTGCAGATCCGCAAGATCCTCGGGTCCTTCCTGTTCTCCGGCGACGACGTGGACAAGCCGGCGGGGGTGCTCTCCGGCGGTGAGAAGACCCGTCTGGCGCTGGCCACCCTGGTGGTCTCCTCCGCCAACGTCCTGCTGCTGGACGAGCCCACCAACAACCTCGACCCGGCCAGCCGCGAGGAGATCCTCGGGGCGCTGCGCGAGTTCAGCGGCGCGGTCGTGCTGGTCACCCACGACGAGGGGGCGGTGGACGCGCTCCAGCCGGAGCGCATCATCCTGCTGCCGGACGGGGTGGAGGACCTCTGGAGCCCGGCCTACGCCGACCTGGTCTCGCTGGCCTGACCGGAAGTAGACGCCGCATCCGCTTTTCGGACCAGAAAATCTAGTCCCCACGGCGTGTCCGGGAATGAAGTAGACCCGGATTCCGTTTGAGGACTTCCCGTCGGGCCGCCATTCGATCGTGGTCCGGCCGACCGCTGCTGATCAGCCCTTTCACGGCGAACGGCGGAATTCCCTCGGGGGCGTGCACTCTGCGTGAGCGCCCTGATGCGCTCGGATCACCACCGCAGGACCACGCATTTGCGACATCGACCTTGTCGAATGGGTGGCCAGGACGCGGTGGATGGGTGATCATGGGAATCTGACCGAGCAACGCTACGAGGAGGCACGGGTGGCCGAGACTCTGAAAAAGGGCAGCCGGGTGACCGGTGCCGCGCGTGAGAAGCTCGCGGCCGATCTCAAGAAGAAGTACGACTCCGGGGCGAGCATTCGCGCTCTCGCGGAGGAGACCGGTCGTTCGTACGGCTTCGTGCACCGGATGCTGAGCGAGTCCGGAGTGATCCTCCGGGGCCGCGGTGGTGCCACGCGGGGCAAGAACAAGGCGACTGCTGGGGCTGGTTCCTGACGGTCCGTCAGCACATGGCTGGATGACGCGGCGGCACGGCGCCGACCGAGGAGACGACGGCTGGCCCCAGCCGGGCGTCCGCCCTCGGGTCGAGCGGACCGGCCGCCGATCGTCATGTCCGGGCCCCGGGCGCCGCCCCTCGTTCCGATCTCCGCGGGCCCGCACCCTGCCCGTCCGCGCCCAGGTTTGTTACTCTCCGGTAGCCACGTCCCTCGCCACCGGAGGTCCCCCGCATGACCGCTCCCGCCACCGACCCGCAGGCCCCGAGCTGGGAGCGGGACGGCGTCCGCCTGGAGATCGACGGCGAGCTCGCCGTCGTCACCCTCTGTCAGCCCAAGCGGCGCAACGCCCAGTCCCCGGCGCTCTGGCGCGCCCTTGCCGCCGCCGGGCGCGAACTGCCCGGCAGCGTCCGGGTGGTGCTGCTGCGCGCGGAGGGCGTCTCCTTCTCCGCCGGGCTGGACCGGGCCATGTTCACCCCCGAGGGCATCCCCGGCGAGCCCACCTTCCTCCAGCTCGCGGGCTCCGAGGACAAGGAACTCGACGACACCATCGCCTCCTACCAGGAGGCCTTCACCTGGTGGCGCCGCGCCGACCTGGTCTCCATCGCGGTCGTCCAGGGCCACGCCGTGGGCGCGGGCTTCCAGCTCGCCCTCGGCTGCGACCTGCGGGTGGTCGCCGACGACGTGCAGTTCGCGATGAAGGAGACCTCGCTCGGCCTGGTCCCCGACCTGGCCGGGACCAAGCCGCTGGTCGAACTCGTCGGCTACGCCCGGGCGCTGGAGATCTGCGCGACCGGCCGCTGGGTCGGCGCGGAGGAGGCCGCCGCGATCGGACTGGCCAACCTGGCCGTCCCCGGTGCGGAGCTGGACGCCGCCGCCCGCGACCTCGCCGCTGCCCTGCTGGCCGCTCCGCGGGGCGCGGTGATCGAGACCAAGGCGCTGCTCCAGGGGGCCGCCGGGCGGTCCTTCGACGAGCAGCGCTCCGCCGAACGGGCGGCGCAGGCGCGCCGGCTGCGGGAACTGGCGGGAATCGGCGACTGAGGTCGTCTGAGGTCGTCGTACTCTCACGCGAGGCCCGGCCCCGGGAGCACC
>NZ_JBEPAK010000012.1:0-51577 GCF_040298565.1 Kitasatospora sp. NPDC001539
CCCCGCCCAGGCGGCGCTTTCCCCCCGCCAGACTCGCCGCAGCGCTGACCCGCACCCTGGCTGAGATCACCGAACGCCTGCTGCCTCCGCGCCGTCAACGGACCTGCCCGCGAGTCATCAAACGCAAGATGTCCAACTGGCCCCTCAAGCGCGCCCAGCACCACAACTGGCCACCACCACAACCAGCAACACCAACCGTCACCCCGCGCGACACGACCTAAAGTCACCAGCATTGGCCCTAGCGGTTCTCCCCCGGCACCCACAGCACGTCGCCGCGCTCCTTGTTGGCCACCCGGGCCAGGATGAACAGCAGGTCGGACAGCCGGTTGAGGTACTTCGCGGTGAGCGGGTTGACGGTGTCCCCGTACTCCGCGATCGCCGCCCAGGTGGAGCGCTCGGCGCGCCGCACCACCGTGCAGGCCAGGTGCAGGTGGGCCGCTCCGGGTGTGCCGCCGGGCAGGATGAAGCTGCGCAGCTTCTCGACCTGCGCCAGGTAGTGGTCGCAGTCCGCCTCCAGGCGGTCGATGTAGGACTGCAGCACCCGCAGCGGCGGGTACTGCGGGTCCTCGACCACCGGGGTGGACAGGTCCGCGCCGACGTCGAACAGGTCGTTCTGGACCCGGGTGAGCACGGCCACCACGTCCTCGGCCAGCGAGCCGGCGGCCACCGCCACCCCGATCGCCGCGTTCGCCTCGTTGGCGTCGGCGTACGCCATCAGCCGCGGGTCGGTCTTGGTGGTCCGGCTCATGTCGCCGAGCGCGGTCGTGCCGTCGTCCCCGGTGCGGGTGTAGATGCGCGTCAGATTGACCATGCGGCCAGCCTAGCCGCCGGTGTTAGGCGCCGTTAACCCCGCGGACGGCCCCGCCGTCCCCGGGGCGACCCGGCCCCTCGTCGCCCGGCTCCCGGCGGGCCTCCCGCCCCGGAGTCCCGCCGCTACGCGACGTTGACCTCCCAGCCTCCGGCCGGGGGCCCCCCACCCCAGCCTCCGGCCGGGGGGACCCCCACCCCCCGAGGGTCTCGTCGCTACGCGACGTTGACCTCCCCCAGCCTCCGGCCGGGGGGACCCCCACCCCGAGGGTCTCGTCGCTACGCGACGTTGACCCTCTGCCCGGGCGGGGCCGCCTCCAGCCAGGCCAGGAAGCCGGTGAGGGCGTCCTCGCTCATCGCCAGCTCCAGCGGGGACCCGTTGTGCAGGCAGCGCAGCACCACCGAGCCGGAGAGCAGCGCCAGCTCCTCCTGGCCCTCCGGGTAGCGCCGGCCCAGCACCTCGATCTCCCGGCGGGGCAGCACCTTGCGCGGGCGCGGGGCGTAGGAGAACACCCGGAACCACTCGATCGAGTCGCCGCTGTACCGGCCGATACCAAAAACCCACCCCTTGCCGTCGGTCGGGGGGACCGGGGCGGAGGTGGGTTTGCCGTTCTCGTCGAGGTCGGGCTGCATGGAGGCGTCGGCGGGCATTTTGAGCCGGTAACTGCAGTCGAACGTGCCGCCGACCCGCTGGATCAGGCGGCGGCGGACGGCGAAGGCCATCAGGCCGATCACTCCCAGCGCCACGACCGCCGCACACACCACAAGCGCGAGGACCATGCTCACCTACCTCCTCGCTACCCGCGTTCCCCGTTGCGGTCGTATGAAGCGACCGCGCTGACCTACCAACTACGACGACAGTCCCGGGGTCACGCTCGCGCGTCCCCGGGACCGTCGGTCGACCCCGCTAAGCCGGGGTCCGGCGCACTCAGGCGTGGGCCTTGAGGCCGCGCGCCGCGAACAGACGGACCTCGGCGCGACGCTCGGCGTGCGCGTCCAGGTCCGACTTGGCCTGCTCCAGTGCGCGCTCGGCACGCGCGACGTCGATCTCGTCCGCCAGCTCGGCGATCTCCGCGAGCAGAGACAGCTTGTTGTCGGCGAAGGAGATGAAGCCGCCGTGCACCGCGGCGATGACGGTCCCGCCGTCCACCGTGCGGATGGTGACCGGACCGGTCTCCAGCACGCTCAGCACCGGGGTGTGGCCCGGCATGATGCCGGTGTCACCGGAGGCCGTACGGGCGACGACGATGGTGGCCGCACCGGACCACACCTTGCGGTCGGCTGCGACCAGCTCGACGTGCAGCTCAGCCAACGTGGGCTCCTAGGCTCATGCAACCCCCGATTACTCGGGAGTTTCGGTAAGAATAACGGCCCCGCGCCCCCGGCATGAAACCGGCGGCACGGATTTGACCGGAATCACAGCCGATGCGACGTGAGGGGTGGTCCCCAGGCTCGGGGGCCACCCCTCACGGTCACTCAGCTGCTACCGGCCGCGCTTACTTCTTGGCCAGCTCGGCGGCGTTCTTCTCGAGGTCCTCGATGCCACCGCACATGAAGAAGGCCTGCTCCGGGACGGAGTCGTACTTGCCGTCCGCGATCGCGTTGAAGGCCTCGATGGTCTCCGACAGCGGCACGGTCGAACCCTCGACACCGGTGAACTGCTTCGCCACGTAGGTGTTCTGCGAGAGGAAGCGCTCGATGCGACGGGCACGGTGGACCGTGATCTTGTCCTCTTCGGACAGCTCGTCCATACCGAGGATGGCGATGATGTCCTGGAGGTCCTTGTACTTCTGCAGGATCCCCTTGACGCGGACGGCCGTGTCGTAGTGGTTCTGCGCGATGTACCGCGGGTCGAGGATGCGGGACGTGGAGTCCAGCGGGTCGACGGCCGGGTAGATGCCCTTCTCCGAGATCGGGCGCGACAGAACGGTGGTCGCGTCCAGGTGGGCGAAGGTGGTGGCCGGGGCCGGGTCGGTCAGGTCGTCCGCGGGGACGTAGATCGCCTGCATCGAGGTGATCGAGTGACCGCGGGTCGAGGTGATGCGCTCCTGGAGGAGGCCCATCTCGTCGGCCAGGTTCGGCTGGTAACCCACCGCGGAGGGCATGCGGCCGAGCAGGGTCGACACCTCGGAACCGGCCTGGGTGAACCGGAAGATGTTGTCGATGAAGAGCAGCACGTCCTGCTTCTGCACATCGCGGAAGTACTCCGCCATGGTCAGGGCGGACAGGGCGACGCGCAGACGGGTGCCCGGCGGCTCGTCCATCTGGCCGAAGACCAGCGCGGTCTTGTCCAGAACGCCCGAGTCGACCATCTCGTCGATCAGGTCGTTGCCCTCACGGGTGCGCTCGCCGACGCCGGCGAACACCGACACACCACCGAAGTTCTCGGCGACGCGGTAGATCATCTCCTGGATCAGAACGGTCTTGCCGACACCGGCGCCACCGAACAGACCGATCTTGCCACCCTGCACGTACGGGGTGAGGAGGTCGATGACCTTGATGCCGGTCTCGAACATCTCGGTCTTCGACTCGAGCTCCGAGAAGTTCGGGGCCTTGCGGTGGATCGGCCAGCGGACCGACACCTGGGACTCGAACTCGGACTTGTCGACGTTCAGCACCTCACCGAGGGCGTTGAACACCTTGCCCTTGGTGATGTCGCCGACCGGCACCGAGATGGCGGCACCGGTGTCGACGACCTGCGAACCGCGGACCAGGCCGTCGGTCGGCTGCATCGAGATGCCGCGGACCAGGCCGTCGCCGAGGTGCTGGGCGACCTCGAGGGTCAGGGTCTTCTTGCCCGTGCCGTCGGGGTTGTCCACCTCGACGTGCAGGGCGTTGAACATCTCCGGGATGGCGTCGACGGGGAACTCCACGTCGACGACCGGGCCGATGACCCGCGCGACGCGGCCCGTCGCCGTGGTCGGCTCAACAGTGGTGGTCATAGTCATTCGCTCCCGCGGCTGGCGTCAGCGAGCGCGTTGGCGCCACCGACGATCTCGCTGATTTCCTGGGTGATCTCGGCCTGGCGGGCCGAGTTGGCAAGCCGCGTGAGCGACTTGATGAGCTCGCCGGCATTGTCCGTCGCGCTCTTCATCGCGCGGCGGCGGGCGGCGTGCTCGGAGGCAGCCGACTGCAGCAGCGCGTTGTAGATCCGGCTCTCGACGTACCGCGGCAGCAGCGCGTCCAGGACGCCCTCCGCCGACGGCTCGAAGTCGTACAGCGGGAAGATCTCCGACTTGGCCGACGTCTGGTCGCTGAGCTGGACCTCGTCCAGCTTCAGCGGCAGCAGCCGGGCCGCCACCGCGTCCTGCGTCAGCATCGACACGAACTCGGTCGAGACCACGTGGAGCTCGTCCACGCCGCCGGTCTCGGCCGTGAAGGCCTCGATCAGCTCGGCCGCGACCATCTTGGCGTCGCCGTAGGTCGGCTTGTCCGAGAAGCCCGTCCACGAGTTGCCGACCGCCAGGTTGCGGAAGGTGAAGTACGACAGACCCTTCCGACCGACGATGTAGGTCACCACGTCCTTGCCCTCGCCGCGCAGGCGCTCGATGAGCGTCAGCGCGGCCTTGATGGCGTTGGACGAGTAGCCGCCGGCCAGGCCGCGGTCCGCCGTGATCAGCAGGACGGCCGCACGCGTGGCGTCGGGGTTCTCGGTGGTGAGCGGGTGCTTGGCGTTGGACCGGGTGGCCACCGCCGTCACCGCCCGGGTGAGCTCGTCGGCGTACGGAGCGGAGGCCGCCACCGCGCGCTGCGCCTTGCCGATGCGTGCCGCGGAGATCATCTCCATCGCCTTGGTGATCTTCTTCGTCGCGGTGACAGAGCGGATCCGGCGCTTGTAGACCCGAAGCTGTGCTCCCATGGGTCGTTACGTCCTTTCCCTCGCTACCGGACTCAGGCCTGCTCGGAGAGCAGCTTGCCGTCGGCGGTCTGGTAACCCTGCTTGAACGCCTCGATCGCGCTGGTCAGCGCGTCGACGGTGCCGTCGGCCAGCAGACCGGTCTCGACGATGCCGGCCAGCAGGTCCTTGTGCTGCAGGCGGACGTAGTCGAGGAACTCGCGCTCGAAGCGGCGGATCTCGGCGACCGGGACGTCGTCCAGCTTGCCGGTGGTGCCGGCCCAGATGGAGACGACCTGCTCCTCGACCGGGAACGGCTGGTACTGGCCCTGCTTCAGCAGCTCGACCATGCGCGCACCGCGCTCCAGCTGGGCCTTGGAGGCCGCGTCCAGGTCGGAGCCGAAGCCGGCGAAGGCCTCCAGCTCACGGTACTGGGCGAGGTCCAGGCGCAGACGGCCGGCGACCGAGCGCATGGCCTTGATCTGGGCGGAGCCACCGACGCGGGAGACCGAGATGCCGACGTTCACGGCCGGGCGGATGCCGGCGTTGAACAGGTCGGACTCCAGGAAGCACTGGCCGTCGGTGATGGAGATGACGTTGGTCGGGATGTACGCCGAGACGTCGTTGGCCTTGGTCTCGATGATCGGCAGACCGGTCATCGAGCCGCCGCCCAGCTCGTCGTTCAGCTTGGCGCAGCGCTCCAGCAGGCGGGAGTGCAGGTAGAAGACGTCACCCGGGTAGGCCTCGCGGCCCGGCGGGCGGCGCAGCAGCAGGGAGACGGAGCGGTAGGCCTCGGCCTGCTTCGACAGGTCGTCGAAGATGATCAGGACGTGCTTGCCGGCGTACATCCAGTGCTGGCCGATGGCCGAACCGGTGTACGGGGCGAGGTACTTGAAGCCGGCCGGGTCGGAAGCCGGAGCCGCCACGATGGTGGTGTACTCCAGCGCGCCGGCCTCCTCCAGGGCGCCGCGGACGGACGCGATGGTGGAGCCCTTCTGGCCGACGGCGACGTAGATGCAGCGGACCTGCTTCTCCGGGTCGCCCGAGCGCCAGTTGTCGCGCTGGTTGATGATCGTGTCGACGGCCACCGCGGTCTTGCCGGTCTGGCGGTCACCGATGATCAGCTGGCGCTGGCCGCGGCCGATCGGGGTCATCGCGTCGATGGCCTTGATGCCGGTCTGCAGCGGCTGCTTGACCGACTTGCGGGCCATGACGCCGGGGGCCTGCAGCTCGAGGGCGCGGCGGCCCTCGGTGGCGATCTCGCCCAGGCCGTCGATCGGGTTGCCCAGCGGGTCCACGACACGGCCCAGGTAGCCGTCGCCGACCGGGACGGAGAGGACCTCGCCGGTGCGGCGCACGGTCTGGCCCTCTTCGATGCCGCCGAACTCACCGAGGATGACGACACCGATCTCGCGGGTGTCGAGGTTCAGCGCGAGGCCGAGCGTGCCGTCCTCGAACTTCAGCAGCTCGTTGGCCATGACCGAGGGCAGGCCCTCGACCTTGGCAATACCGTCCATGGCCTCGGTGACCGTACCGACCTCTTCAACAGAGGCGGCGTCCGGCTGGTACGACTGGACAAAGTCGGCCAGCGCGTCCCGGATCTCCTCCGGACGGATCGTAAGCTCCGCCATCAGGCTTCCCTGCTCTCCTAGTTTGCGATCCTCGGCCCGCCATTGAGGGCCGCAAGTACTCGACTCTCGGCCGGGTCGTATGAACCGGCCGTACGATTTGCCGGCTCCTTGGGGAGCCGGTTTCCCGACCGAGGGTCGGATGTGCTGCTTCGGGTGCTCAGCCCTCGAGCGACTGGCGAGCGCCTTCGAGGCGGCTCGACACGGTGCCGTCGATGATCTCGTCGCCGATCTGCACCCGGACACCGCCGACGACCTCGGGGTCGATGTCGATGTTCAGGTGGACCTGGCGGCCGTACATCCGGCCCAGAGCACCGGACAGGCGCTCCTTCTGGGCGTCCGACAGCGGCACCGCGGTGGTGACCAGGGCCACCACGCGGTCGCGGCGCGCCGCGGCGAGCTTCGAGTAGGACTCGAGGCCCTGCTCCAGGCTACGGCCACGCGGCTTGTTGACGAGGGCGGTGACCAGCCGGACGGTGCCGGCGTTGGCGCGACCGCCGAGCAGCTTCTTGATCAGTTCGGCCTTGGCGACGGCGCCGGCCTTCGGCTCGGTCAGCGCGGCACGCAGCTCGTGCGAGCCGCCCACCACCCGGCCGAAGCGGAAGAGCTCGTCCTCGACGTCGTCCAGGACGCCGGCCTTGTCCGCGGCGATGACCTCGGCGTACGCGGCGAGCTCCTCGATCGCGTCCACCAGGTCGCGCGCACCCGACCAGCGGGAGCGGACCAGGCCGGAGACCAGGTCCACGGTCTCGCCGGAGACCTGGCCGGTCAGCAGCGAGGTGACCAGCTGGGCCTTGTCCTGGCCCGACCGGGACGGGTCGGTCAGGACGCGGCGCAGCGACACCTCACGGTCCAGCACGGCCGTGACGGCGGTGAGCTCCTCGGCGAGCTTGACCGCGTCCACCGAGGTGGAGTCGGTCAGGCTCTCCAGGTTCTGCCGACCGGCGGCAAGAGCCTCGCGGCTGGCGCCGATCACTTGGCCGCACCCTGAGCAACGGCGGCCTTGGCCTCCAGCTCGTCCAGGAAGCGGTCGATCACGCCGCTCTGCCGGGCGTTGTCCTCAAGGGACTCGCCCACGATGCGGGAAGCCAGCTGGGTGGCCAGCGAACCCACGTCCTGACGCAGGGCGGCAGTCGCCTGCTTCTTGTCGGCCTCGATCTGGGCGTGACCGGCGGCGACGATGGCCTCGCGCTGGCGCTGGCCCTCCTCGCGCATCTCGGCGAGCTGGGCGGCACCCTGCTCACGAGCCTGCTCGACGATGCGGGCAGCCTCGTGGCGCGCCTCGGCGAGCTCGGCGCGGTACTGCTCAAGCAGGGCCTGGGCCTCCGCCTGAGCGGCCTCGGCGCGCTCCATGCCGCCCTCGATCGCGTCCCGGCGCTCCGACAGCACCTTCTCGATGCTGGGGAGGAGCTTCTTGCCGAGCAGACCGAAGACGATGAAGAAGCAGAGCAGGCCGATGATGACCTCGGGCCACGCGGGAAGCAGGGGGTTCATCTTCTCCCCCTCCTCCGCGAGCTGAGCCGCGAAACTCATATCTGGACCTTCCTCGAAAGGGTCTAACGGCGGGGTGATTACTTGCCGGCGCCGAAGACGAACGGCATGACGATGCCGATGAGGGCGAGCGCCTCGGTCAGCGCGAAGCCGATGAACATGTTGGAGCGGATCAGACCGGCAGCCTCGGGCTGACGGGCCATGGCCTGGACACCGTTACCGAAGATGAGACCAACACCGATGCCCGGGCCGATCGCGGCGAGACCGTAACCGATCGAGGCGACGGAACCGTAGACCTCAGCGAGCTGCTGCATTTCAGCTTGTCCTTTGCGGGGTGGTGAACCGGTGGTGGTTGGCCACCGGGCGTTCTGGGGGGAGGGCAGCCGAGGGGCTGCGGGGCTCAGTGCGCCTCTTCCAGGGCACCGGCGATGTAGCTGCTGGCCAGCATCACGAAGATGTAGGCCTGCAGGAACTGGACCAGCAGCTCGAAGGCGGTCAGGCCGACGGCGACCACGAACGAGGCCGAGCCGTACAGCGCGCCCAGGGTCGGGCTGAGCAGGTACCAGGAGGCGATGGAGAACATCACGATCAGCAGGTGGCCGGCGAACATGTTCGCGAAGGCTCGGACCGCGAGCGTGAACGGGCGCACGAAGATGTTCGAGAAGAACTCGATCGGCACCAGGATGAACATGACCCAGCCGGGGATGCCCGAGGGCCAGCAGAGGTTCTTCAGACCGCCGACGAAGCCGTGCTTCTTGAAGGTCAGCGTCATGTAGGTGATCCACACGACGGCCGCGAGGCCGGCCGGGAACGCGATCGAGGCCGTCACCGGGAACTGCGCGAACGGGATGATCGACATGATGTTCATCAACCAGACGAAGAAGAACATCGAGACCAGCATCGGGACGTACTTCTCGCCCTTCTTGCCGATCGTCTCCATCACGATGGAGCGCTTCACGAAGTCGTAGCCGATCTCACCGACCAGCTGCAGCTTGCCCGGCACCAGGCGCGGCTTGGCGAAGGCGGCCCAGAAGAACACCACGACGAGCAGCGCGACGATGATCGACAGCAGCATCGGCTTGTTGAACTCGACGCTGCCGATCGTGAAGATCGGCTTGAACTGGAACTCGTTCAGGCCCGGGGCCGGGAAGCCGCAGCCAGCGTCCCCGAAGTGGCAACTGCCTGAGGCGAGCGAGGACGTGAGTTCAGCACTCACCGCGGACTCCTTCGTCGTGGCGCATGGTTACGGCAACCTCGGTGTGTCGGCGTGGCCTGCGACCACGGAGCGGCACTGGAACTTGATGGGTTTCTCGCCGACCCCGCTCGACGGCGCGCTGCGCGACTGCGGGATCATCGAAGACTGCGCGGATCCGGGGGGCGATCCGTCCACTGTCCGGACAGACCAGGCCTCTTCCCGTACTCCGTTGTTGCGACGGACGATAGCAGCCCGTCAGTGCGGCATAAACACCGCCCCCCTCGTTGGGGGGACAGTCGGGGCTCGTCACTGTTGACGACCCGAGTCGGAGGGCTTGTCGCCCTTGTTTTCCGAGGCGTTGGGGTCGACGTAGAAGGTCTTGGCCTTGAGCGCACCGCGCACCTGGAAGCCCGTCCAGACCAGGACGCAGCCGATCAGCGTGAACGCGAAGGCCTTGCGGTTGAACAGCTCGGTGTCCTTGAAGACCAGCAGGACGACGGCGACCAGCAGGATCTGCGTCATGTAGACCATGAGCGCGGCGGCCATCATGAGGTGCGGGTTCGACCTGGTCAGCCGGTCGAGCGCGATCTGGCCGAAGCTGAAGAAGGCCATCACGAGGAGCGCGCCGATCAGGGCGCCGAGCAGGCCCTTCCCACCGGCGACGGCGAAGGAGATCGCCATGGCGATGATCCCGGCGACCGCAGTGGGGATCGCGGCGCCTCGGAGGATCCGGGCGTCGGTGGACGGCATGTCGGCAGCTCCGGCGGCATGTCGATGTGGCGGGGGACGGGCACAGACGGTGGCGGGTGACACCGGACCGAGCGGGCCGCCGCCGGGCCGCCCGCGGAAGCGGCGGGCCCGTCGAGGGAGACCGACGAGGGACGGAAGTCCTCCACCTGTCAGGTCTTTCGGCGTGTTCTCGGTACTCGTGAACGGTATCACAAACTATTTGATGAGAGCTTTACCATGAATGTGTGGTACCTGTCACACCGATGGCGCAACGAATCCGCCGTACGGGTGAGCCCATTTGACGCAACATCAACTCCCCTACGACCGGCGGCCGGTGGCCTTTCCGTGGTCCGCGGGCTCGGTGGAGGAACGCCGGCTGGCTTCACCCAGGAGTTGCTTGTCCTTCGCCGACAGTTCAGCCATCGGAGCCGAGGGCTGCCGCCGGTACCGCGGCGGGACGAAGGACTGCACCGCCCGCGGGGCGCGCGGCCGGAACCGCGGGGTGAGCAGCACCACCAGGCCGACCAGGCAGAGCCCGGCGAGGGTCAGCACCACGGTGCGGCCGGTGTTGGTCACCGAGAACGCCACCGTGCCGAAGGCGATCAGCGCGGCCCAGAAGTACATGATCAGGACGGCGCGGCTGTGCGAGTGCCCGACCTGGAGCAGCCGGTGGTGCAGGTGGCGCTTGTCGGCGGCGAACGGGGACTGGCCCGCCCAGGTCCGGCGGACCACCGCGAGCAGCAGGTCGGCCAGCGGCAGCGCGATGACGGTGAGCGGCAGCAGCAGCGGGATGTAGATCGGCACCAGGGCGTGCACGGTGGCGGTCTGCGAACCGGTCTCGTTGTTGATCAGGTCCGGGTCGACCCGGCCGGTGATCGAGATCGCCGCGACGGCCAGCATCAGGCCCAGCATCATCGAGCCCGAGTCGCCCATGAAGATCCGCGCGGGGTGCATGTTGTGCGCCAGGAAGCCCAGGCACATGCCGATCAGCAGCACGCTGAACAGCACGGCGGGGGCCGCGTCGGTGATCGCGTAGCCGTACCAGAGCCGGTAGCTGTACAGGAAGAACGCCATCGCGGCGATGCACACCATGCCGCCCGCCAGGCCGTCCAGACCGTCGATGAAGTTCACCGCGTTGACCATGACGACGACCAGGGTGACCGAGATGACCATGCCCTGGGTCGGGCTCACCGCGACCGAGCCCACGCCGGGCACCGGGAGGGTGATCACCGTGACGCCCTGCCACACCATCACGCCGGCGGCGATCATCTGGCCGCCGAGCTTCACCAGCGCGTCGACGCCCCACTTGTCGTCGAGGACGCCCAGCAGCCACATGATCCCGGCGCCGGACAGCAGCGCGCGGATGTCGCTGCCCTGGGAGAACACCTTGCTCAGGTTGTCCAGCTGCGAGGCGACCAGGATGCCCGCGCACAGCCCGCCGAACATGGCGATGCCGCCCAGGCGCGGGGTGGGCTCGCGGTGCACGTCGCGGGCGCGGACCGGCGGCATCGCGCCGGCGGCGATGGCGAACTTCCGCACCGGGCCGGTCAGCAGGTAGGTGACGGCGGCGGTGCAGAACAGCACCAGCAGATACTCACGCACCACCGGCCTCCTGCATCACTGTCGAACGGGGAGGTACCGAAGGTACTCCCCTGCCTTCCCGGGATTCGAGGTGCGTCGCCACGGCACACACCTTATTGAGTCGGACGCCCGGAGCGCGCATCGCGGTTCGCCCTCACGGGTAGGAGATCGAGATGCCCGCGCACGACGGCGGGCGCCGACGGACACCGGCGCCCGGTCACCGCCGCCGCGGAACGCGTCAACGGTCCACGGCGAAGACCGCCGCCAGCTCCCGCACCCGCTGGGCGACCGGCCCGGCCGCCTCCCCGGCGAGCAGCCGGGCGATCAGCCCGGCGATCTCGGACAGCTCCGCCTCGCCCATCCCCTGGCTGGTCACGGTGCCCGTGCCCAGCCTGATCCCGGAGGCCTCGGCGACCGGCGCCGGGTCGTACGGCAGCACGCACTTGCCGAACAGCAGCCCGGCCGCCGCGCAGCGCCGCTCGGCCGCCGCGCCGCTGACCCCGAGCGGGCTCACGTCGGCGGTCACCAGGTGGGTGTCGGTGCCACCCGTCAGGGGGCGCATTCCGGCCTCTGCGAGCCCCGCGGCCAGTGCCCGCGCCCCTGCCACCGTCTGCTGCGCGTAGGCCCGGTAGGCGGGCGTCGCGGCCTCCGCCAGGGCGACCGCCTTGCCGGCCACCTCGTTCATCGCCGCGCCGCCCTGGCTGAACGGGAACACCGCCCGGTCGACCCGCTCGGCCAGCTCCGCGGTGCACAGCAGCAGGCCCCCGCGCGGACCGCGCAGCAGCTTGTGGGTGGCCGCCACCGTGACGTCGGCGTACGGCACCGGGGAGGGCGCCTCCCCGGCCGCCACGAGGCCGGTGGTCTGGGCGACCGAGGCGATCAGGTAGGCGTCCACCTCGTCGGCGATCTCCCGGAAGGCGGCCCAGTCCGGGTGCCGCGGGTAGGAGATCGAACCCGCCACGATGGCCTTCGGGCGGTGCGCCCGCGCCAGGTCGCGGACCTGGTCGAGGTCGATCAGGCCGTCGGCCTCGCGCACGCCGTAACCGGTGCAGGCGAACCAGCGGCCGGAGAAGTTGGCCCGCGAACCGCAGCTGAGGTGGCCGCCGTGCTCCAGCGACATCGCCAGCACCCCGTCACCGGGCCGCAGCAGCGCCGCGTACGCCGCCAGCATCGCCGAAGTCGCCGACCGGGGTTGGACGTTGGCGTGCGGAGCGGCGAACAGCTCGCGGGCCCGGTCGATCGCCAGCAGCTCCGCGGCGTCGGCCGGCGCGCAGCCGGTGTGGTGCCGCCGGCCCGGATAGCCCTCGGCGTACTTGTCGATCAGCGGCCCGGTCAGCGCCTCCAGCACGGCGGGGCTGGTCAGGTTCTCCCCCGCCAGCAACTGGATCGTCTCGGCCCGCCGCTCGGCCTCGGCGGCCATCAGGTCGGCGATCTGCGGGTCCGCCCGGTGCAGCGCTCCGGACGCCCACGGGCGCCCCCTCGTCGCGCTCGAGCCGGTCGCGGCATCGGTGACGGTCATGGCAGGCTCCCGGGCGCTGCGGATGAGGGCGCCCCCGGCCGGAGACTGGGGGGACGTCTACCCAGCGTAGGACCGGACCGCACCCGCGGCCCGCCGGAATCCGCCGTTCAGCCCCCCGATCGGCCCCGGTCCGGGCCCGGTTCCGGTGCGGCGGGGTCGGCCGGGCGAGGGGTCAGCGCCGCGCCGGGGTGCCGGTCAGCGCGGTGACCACCGGGTCGATCGCGTCGAATATCTCCTCGCCGCAGTTGCGGAACATGCCGATCGGCGCCCCGTACGGGTCCTCCAGCTCGTCCGACTCCGGAGTCGCGGCCAGCAGCCAGCCGCGCAGCGCGGCGGCCGCCCGGACCAGCGCGCGGGCCCGCTCGGTGACGTCGGCGCCGCGGCGGGGGTCGGGCAGGGTGCCCGGGTCGATCGTCCGCACCAGCCGGGTGAACTCCTTCAGCGTGAAGGTGCGCAGGCCCGCCTCGTGGCCCATCGAGATCACCTGGGCGCGGTGGTCCAGCGTCGCGGTCAGCACCAGGTCGGCCTCGACGACGTGCTCGTCGAGCAGCTCGCGGCCGACGAAGCCGCCGCTGTCGGCGCCGTACTCGTCGAGCACCGTCGCCGCGTGGTCCTCCATCGGCGCGCCGACGTGGCCCCAGGTGCCCGCGCTCTCCACCAGGATCCGACCGGCCACCCGGGGGCTCAGACGGGTGTCCAGCTCACGCCGGGTGAGCCGCTCGGCGATCGGCGAGCGGCAGATGTTCCCGGTGCAGACGAACAGGATCCGGAAGTGGTCCAACGGCCTGGGGCCCACGCTCAGGTACGGCGCTATGCCGGGCCGCGCGTGGAGCGAGGCGGTGGGCGTCAACTTCCGGCCTCCAGGTCGGGGACGACCTCCCTCAGCTGCTCGATGCTGACCGCGCCGGCCCGCAGCAGCACCGGCACCTTGCCGGTGACGTCGACGATGGACGAGGCGGTGGCGTGGTCGGCCTGCCCGCCGTCCAGGTACACCGAGATGGCGTCGCCGAGCTGGGCCTGCGCCTCGTCGCAGGTGGCCGGGGACGGCCCGCCGGTCTTGTTGGCGCTGGAGACGGCCAGCGGGCCGGTGGTGTTCAGCAGCTCGATGGCGACCGGGTGCAGCGGCATCCGGACGGCGACGGTGCCGCGGGTCTCGCCGAGGTCCCAGCGCAGCGACGGCTGGTGCCGGGCGACCAGGGTGAGGCCGCCGGGCCAGAAGGCGTCGACCAGCTCCCAGGCCTGCTCGGAGAAGTCCGTGACCAGCCCGTGCAGGGTGGTCGGCGAGCCGACCAGGACGGGCGAGGGCATGTTCCGGCCGCGGCCCTTGGCGGCCAGCAGCTCGCCGACGGCCTCCGGGGAGAAGGCGTCCGCGCCGACCCCGTACAGGGTGTCGGTGGGCAGGACGACGAGTTCGCCGCGGCGGATGGCCGAGGCGGCCTCGCGCAGGCCGGTGGCGCGGTCCCCGGCGTCGGCACAGTCGTAGCGGCGGCTCATCGGTGCGGTCCCCTTCCGGAAAGGCTCATGAGGTTCACGGCGGAATTGACAGCGCGGCCCTTCGGGCGGTCGTACAGGGCCTGATGCTTCACGACCCCGCCCTCCGGGCGGTCGTACTGGGCCTGATGCTTCACGACCCCGCCCTCCGGGCGGTCGTGAAGCGGGGCCGGTTGTTCAGGTCGCGGTGGTCGGCCGTGTCGGTCCAGCCGCGTTCCTCGTTGAAGATCCACGGCACCTGGCCGCCCTGCTGGTCGGCGTGCTCGATCACCACCGCGCCGCCCGGGCGCAGCAGCCGCGCGGCCACCCGCTCGATGCCGCGGATGGTGTCCAGGCCGTCCTCGCCCGAGAACAGCGACATCTGCGGGTCGTGGTCGCGGGCCTCCGGCGCGACGTACTCCCACTCGGTGAGCGGGATGTACGGCGGGTTGGAGATGACCAGGTCGAAGCGGCCGTCCCAGGAGCGGTCGTCCTCGAAGGCCTTGGTGGCGTCCCCGGCGTGCAGGGTGACCCGGGCGCGGTCCGGGCTGGCCTCGATGTTGCGCCGGGTGTACGTCAGCGCGCCCTCGTCGAGCTCGAAGGCGTGCACGGTCGAACGCGGCAGTTCCTGGGCCAGGGCGAGCGCGATGGCGCCGGAGCCGGAGCACAGGTCGACCACCAGCGGCTCGGCGACGTCCATGTCGCGCACCGCGTCTATCGCCCACTCGACGACCGTCTCGGTCTCCGGCCGGGGCACGAACACCCCGGGGCCGACCGCGAGTTCGAGGTAGCGGAAGAACGCCCGGCCGGTGATGTGCTGGAGCGGCTCGCGCGCCTCGCGGCGGGAGACCGCCGCCCAGTAGCGGGCGTCGAAGTCGGCGTCCTTCACCGTGTGCAGCTGGCTGCGCTTGACGTTGTGGACGTAGGCGGCGAGTTCCTCCGCGTCGAAGCGCGGCGACGGCACGCCGGCCGCGGCCAACCGCTGGGTGGCCTGGGCCACCTCGGCGAGCAGCAGGTTCATCCGTACGACCTCTTGTTTCTGCGCTCCGGCTTCGGCGTCGGGCTGGGGCGCGCCGGTCTCAGTTCTCTTGGGCCGCGGCGAGCTTGGCCGCCGCGTCCTTGTCGACGCAGGACTGGATCACCGCGTTCAGGTCGCCGTCCAGGACCTGGTCCAGGTTGTACGCCTTGAAGCCCGTGCGGTGGTCCGAGATGCGGTTCTCGGGGTAGTTGTACGTCCGGATCCGCTCGGAGCGGTCCACCGTGCGGACCTGGCTGCGGCGCGCGTCCGAGGCCTCCCGCTCGGCCTCCTCCTGGGCGGCGGCCAGCAGCCGCGACCGCAGGATGCGCATCGCCTGCTCCTTGTTCTGCAGCTGGCTCTTCTCGTTCTGGCAGGACGCCACGATACCGGTCGGCAGGTGGGTGATCCGGACCGCCGAGTCGGTGGTGTTGACCGACTGGCCGCCGGGGCCGGAGGACCGGTAGACGTCGATGCGCAGGTCGTTGGCGTGGATCTCGACCTCGACCTCCTCCGCCTCGGGGGTGACCAGCACGCCCGCCGCGGAGGTGTGGATGCGGCCCTGGGACTCGGTGGCGGGGACGCGCTGCACGCGGTGCACGCCGCCCTCGTACTTCAGCCGGGCCCAGACGCCCTGGCCGGGCTCAGCGCTGCCCTTGGTCTTCACGGCCACCGAGACGTCCTTGTAGCCGCCGAGGTCGGACTCGTTGAAGTCGATGATCTCGGTCTTCCAGCCGATCCGCTCGGCGTAGCGCAGGTACATCCGGAGCAGGTCGCCGGCGAACAGCGCGGACTCCTCGCCGCCCTCGCCCGCCTTGATCTCCAGGATGACGTCCTTGTCGTCGCTCGGGTCGCGCGGCACCAGCAGCAGGCGCAGTTCCTCGGTGAGCTCGTCGCGGCGCGCCTCGGAGTCCTTCACCTCGGCGATGAACTCCGGGTCCTCGGCGGCGAGTTCGCGGGCGGCCTCGATGTCCTCGCCGGCCTGCCGCCACTGCCGGTAGACCCGGGTGATCGGGGTCAGCTCGGCGTACCGCTTGGCCAGCTTGCGGGCGTTCGCCTGGTCCGCGTGGACGGACGGGTCGGCCAGCCTCTTTTCGAGGTCGGCGTGCTCGACGAGGAGCTCTTCGACTGCCTCGAACATGGGGTGGCCTTCTTCCCGGGGGGCTGCGGAACGACTGGGGGGTGGACGCGGGGCGGTTTCGACCGCGTGGGAGGACGCGAACGGCGCCGGCCCCCAACGCCCCCGGAACGAGTACGGGGGCGCCGGGAACCGGCGCCGAGGGAGCGCTAGGCCTTCGCGCTGTGCTGCTTGCCGAAGCGGGCCTCGAAGCGGGCCACGCGGCCACCGGTGTCGAGGATCTTCTGCTTGCCGGTGTAGAACGGGTGGCACTGCGAGCAGACCTCGGCGCGGATCTCGCCGCTGGTCTCGGTCGAGCGGGTGGTGAACTCGGCGCCGCAGGTGCAGGTCACGCGGGTGACCACGTACTCCGGGTGGACGTTGGACTTCAAGGGGTTCTCCTAGGTTTCGGGAGGGCACCGGGTCGGCGGCGGAGTGCCGCTCGTGAACCGGGACCGACGTACCAGTCTGCCAGGACCGGCCGCACCTTCCAAAACCGGGGTCCCCCGCGGGATATTCCGACCGTCGTTCCGGGCCGCCGCCGGGTGCCGCGGGGCCGCGGACACCGCGCGCCGGCCGTCGCGGGGTGGCCGGTCAGCGCCGCGCGGTGGCCGTCGCGGCGGGCTTCGGGGAGGTCCTGGCGGAGGCCTTCGGCGCGGCCGCGGCCGCGGTGGCCGGGTCCGTCTGCGCGGGGTTCTGCGGCTGGGCCGAGACGACCGCCTGGGGCACCGGCTGGTCGGCCCTGAGGGCCGCCCAGAGCGGCTGGGCCTGCGACTGCTGCGGGACCACCCGGTTCGGGTCGCCGGGGGCCGCCTCCACCGGCAGGGTGACCATGGTCAGCTGGTCGGGCCCGATCCCCTTGAGCTCCTGCACGAGCCCCACCAGGGCGTTCACCGAGCCCAGCGCGGAGTCGGTGGTGACGCTCCTGGTCATGGTGTCGCCGATCGACCACAGCTTGACCGGGTCGGAGAGCAGCCCGACCCCGCCGGCCTGCCGGAGCAGCGACTTGACCATCTGCTTCTGGAGCTCGATCCGGCCGAGGTCACTGCCGTCGCCGACGCCGTGCCGGGTGCGCACGAAGGCCAGCGCCTGCTGTCCGTCGAGGTGGTGCTCGCCGGGCGGGAGGTCCAGCCCGCTGTCCTTGTCGTGGATGGCCACCGTGGTGGTCACGGTGGCCCCGCCTATCGCGTCCACGACCCTCGCGAAGCCGGCGAAGTCCACCTGGAGGTAGTGGTCCATCCGCAGCCCGGTGAGCTGTTCGGTGGTCTTGACCGCGCAGGCCGCGCCGCCGGTCTCGAAGGCGCTGTTGTACATCGCCCGCTTGACCGCCGGGACGGACCTGCCGCTGCTGTCCGTGCACTGCGGGCGGTCGACCAGGGTGTCGCGCGGGATCGAGACGACGGAGGCCCGGGTGTGGTCCTGGCTGACGTGCACCACCATCGCGGTGTCGGAGCGGGCGCTGTCGCCGGCGCTCCCGCCGGCCAGGTCGCCGTTCGCGCCGCTCCGGGAGTCGGAGCCCAGCACGAGGATGTTGAAGGAGCCGTCGGTGGCCGCCGGGGGCCGGGCGTCGCCGAGGCGGGAGTCGATGTCGACGCTCTTGATGTTGCCGTTGAGCTTCAGGTACGCGTAGGCGCCTGCGCCGCCGCCGGCGACGACCAGCGCGGCGAGCGCGCAGGCGGACCACCGCAGGACCTTGCGGCGGCGACTCGGGACCCTCTTGTGCTCGGCCATACGGTCCAGAGTAAAACGGACAAGCTGATCGAATAGCCCCAAGATGTCCCAACTCTGGAACAAAGCCGCCGCGAACGCACGGAACCCCGGACCGCTCGCGCGATCCGGGGTTCCGTGCTGGGGCAGCCGTCCGACTACGGTCAGTCGCCGGAGCCCGGGGTGGTCTTGGCGATCTGCATCAGGAACTCGGCGTTGCTCTTGGTCTGCTTCATCTTGTCCAGGAGCAGTTCGATCGCCTGCTGCGAGTCGAGCGCGTGCAGCACCCGGCGCAGCTTCCAGACGATGGCCAACTCCTCGCTGCCGAGCAGGATCTCCTCCTTGCGGGTGCTGGAGGCGTCCACGTCGACGGCCGGGAAGATGCGCTTGTCCGAGAGCTTCCGGTCGAGCTTGAGCTCCATGTTGCCGGTGCCCTTGAACTCCTCGAAGATCACCTCGTCCATGCGCGAGCCGGTCTCGACCAGCGCGGTGGCCAGGATGGTCAGCGAGCCGCCGTTCTCGATGTTGCGCGCGGCGCCGAAGAACTTCTTCGGCGGGTACAGCGCCGTCGAGTCGACACCACCGGACAGGATGCGGCCGGAGGCCGGCGCCGCCAGGTTGTAGGCACGGCCCAGGCGGGTGATGGAGTCCAGCAGGATGACCACGTCGTGGCCCAGCTCGACCAGGCGCTTGGCGCGCTCGATGGCCAGCTCCGCGACGGTGGTGTGGTCCTCGGCCGGGCGGTCGAAGGTCGAGGAGATGACCTCGCCCTTCACCGACCGCTGCATGTCGGTGACCTCCTCCGGACGCTCGTCGACCAGGACGACCATCAGGTGGCACTCGGGGTTGTTGTGGGTGATCGCGTTGGCGACCGCCTGCAGCACCATCGTCTTGCCGGTCTTCGGCGGCGCGACGATCAGACCGCGCTGGCCCTTGCCGATCGGCGACACCAGGTCGATGATCCGGGTGGTCAGCACGCCCGGGTCGGTCTCCAGGCGCAGCCGCTCCTGCGGGTAGAGCGGGGTGAGCTTGTTGAACTCGGGGCGGCCGCGGCCGGTCTCCGGGTCCATGCCGTTCACGGAGTCCAGGCGCACCATGGCGTTGAACTTCTCGCGGCGCTCGCCCTCGCGCGGCTGGCGCACCGCACCGGTGATGGCGTCGCCCTTGCGCAGGCCGTTCTTGCGGACCTGGGCGAGCGAGACGTAGACGTCGTTCTGGCCCGGCAGGTAGCCGGAGGTGCGCACGAACGCGTAGTTGTCGAGGATGTCGAGGATGCCCGCGACCGGGATCAGGACGTCGTCCTCGCCGATCTGCGGCTCGGCGGCGCCCGTCTCGAAGCCGTCGCGGCCGCGGCGGCCCCGACGGTCCCGGTAGCGGCCGCGACGGCCGCGACGGCCCTCGCCGAACTCGTCGTCCTCGTAGCCGCCCTGCTGGGCCTGGGGCTGCTGGGCCTGCTGGCCGCCGCCCTGGCGGCCCTGCTGGCCGTCGGTCTGGCCCTGCTGCTGACCCTGCTGGCCCTGGCGGTCGGCACGGTCGCGCCGACCGCGGCGGTCGCGGCGCGACTCGCGCGACTCGCCGTCCTGCCCGGCCTGGGCCTCGCCGGCGTCCTGGCGGTCGCCGCGCTCGCCGCCGTCGCGGCGGTCACGGCGCTCACGACGGTCGCGACGGCTCTCGCGACCCTCCTCGCGGCCCTCGAAGGCGCGGGTCTCGGCCGCGCGCTCGGCCTGCTTGGGCTCGGCCACCGCGACGGTGGCGGCCTCCGCGCCGGCCTCGCCGGCCGGGGCGGTGGGGGCGCCGGCGGCCGAGGTGGCACGGCGGCGGGTGCGCTCGCTACGGGCGGGCGCGGTGGTCTCGGGGGCGGCCTGGACCGGGATCTCGATCTGGGCCTGCGGCTCGGCGGCCGGGGCCTGCGCGGCGGCGGCCTTGGTGCGGCGGGCCGGCTTCTCGGCCGGGGCCTCGGCGTCCGCCTTGGCGGCGGTGCGCTTGGCGGCCGGGGCGCCACCGGCGGCGAGCAGCGGGTCCCCGCCGCTCTTCTCCTTGATGGTCTCGATCAGCTGGCTCTTGCGCATGCGGCCGGTACCGGTGATGCCCAGGTCCGCCGCGAGCTTCTGCAGCTCGGCGAGGACCATGCCGTCCAGGCCCGCGGCGGCACTGCGGCGGCGGCGTGCCGGGGCAGCGGGTGCGGCGGCCGCGTCCGACGCATCGGCGTCCGGGCGCGCGCCCATCAGATCGGTGGTGTCGCTCACTAAGGGTCCTTCCCTGGAGCGGACGTCGGCCTGTCTGGCTCGGCGACCGGTTGTGCTGTCCTGACCGACGCTCGACTGCGTCGGTCCGAGGCGGTGGTCCCTCGAATGGCGGGAGCCCGTCGAGGGAGAGCTGCGAGGTGCGGTGCATGAAGCACGGTGGTGCTGAGGTGGCGCGTGGGCCGGTCGTGTGTCGACCTCCCCTGAGGGCTTTGCCCCCACGCTGCCTGCGAATCCCGGGCCCCCGTCGCGTGACGGTGGCCCGCGCTCCGCCCGTCCTGGCCTCAGGTGGAGGCCGCGGGTGGGAGTCAGGTGCCGTCACGGCTTCGGGATGCGGCCGCATGTCGCGCAGGCAGGCTGCGTACGCGCTGCGGTGGGCTCCCGGAGAATCGTCGCCCCGGACATCGCCGCGACTCCACGGCCGTGGAGTGCTGGGATCGGGACGCGGCGCACCGAGCCCCGGAGGGCACCTGGTGCAGCAATGAGGTTAACACTACCGACCCCCTCAGACATTCCCCGACCTCGGGCTTGCCAATCGTGTCCGGACGGCCCGGCTCGGCACCGGGCCCGAATAGGGCGCTTCGCCTGGTCAGACGTCCAGCGGGAGCACGACGGCCCCGGTCCGGTCGACGTCGAGCCGGTGCGCGGCGAACGCCGGATCCCCGCCGTGGCCGTGGTGGCCGGCGAAGGACAGCACCTTGTCGACGCCCGCCTCGTCGGTGAGCGCCAGCACGGTCGGGCCGGCCCCGGAGATGACGGCGGGCACGCCCTCCGCGCGCAGGGCGCCGACCAGCGCGGCGCTGTCCGGCATGGCGGAGGCGCGGTAGTCCTGGTGGAGCCGGTCCTCGGTGGCCGCGAGCAGCAGCTCGGGCCGCCGGGTCAGCGCCTCCACCAGCAGGGCGGAGCGGCCGGCGTTGACGGCGGCGTCGGCCAGCGGGACGGTCTTCGGCAGCAGGCCGCGGGCGGTCTCGGTGAGCACCTCGCCGGCCGGGACGAACACCACCGGCACGACCCGCTCGGAGGGCTCCAGGGCGACCGCCTTGGCGGACTCCTCGTCGGTCCAGGCGATGGTGAAGTTGCCGCGCAGGCAGGCCGCGACGTTGTCCGGATGGCCCTCGAGCTCGGAGGCGAGGGCGAGCAGCGCGTCGTCGTCCAGTGCGGAGGGGCCGCCGATGGTCACCGCGCGGGCGGCCACGATGCCGGCGCAGATGGCGGCCGAGGAGGAGCCCAGGCCGCGGCCGTGCGGTATCCGGTTGGCGCAGACCACTTCGAGGCCGCGCGGCTGGCCGCCGAGCCGGTCGAAGGCGGCCCGCATCGAGCGGACCAACAGGTGGCGCTCGTCCCGGGGCAGCGTCCCGGCCCCCTCGCCGGCGATGTCGACGGTCAGGCCCGAGTCGGCGACCCGGACGACCACGTCGTCGTACAGGCCCAGCGCGAGTCCGAAGGCGTCGAAGCCCGGACCGAGGTTGGCGCTGGTCGCGGGAACCCGGACCCGGACGGCGGCGGCACGGAACGCAGGACCGGCCATGCGGTGGACTCTCCTGGGGAAATCGGGCGGCGCGGTGCGCGTCGTCGGTGCAGGGGTGGGGGGGAAAGGGCCGCGGGCCCACGGGGCGGGCGGCCACAGTCGTCGGCTCGGCCCGTACCAGGACGGGCCCGGGGCATGTGCCACACGGCCGAAGCCAGAGTATCGAAGAGAGGTTCCCCAGTGGTACACCCCGTGGGCCTTCGATCTGGTGTGTTGCCGGTTCTGGCCGGAATGCGTTCCGGAATCGGATCGGAATGCGAAGCGAGATTGACACAAAAGAGTCAGTGGAGAGCGTTGACGGGCCGCCCCTCGAAAGAGTCGGCCCGTCGGAGCGTCAGACCACGTCGTCAGTCGAGCAGTCCGAGCCGCTGGGCCGCGGCCTCCGGGTCGACCGGGACGATCTGCGGCTGCGGCGCGCCGGCCACCGCCCAGTCCGGGTCCTTGAGGCCGTTGCCGGTCACGGTGCAGACGATCCGCTGGCCCGGGTCGACCAGGCCGGCTTCCGCCTTGGCCAGCAGACCGGCCACCGAGGCGGCCGACGCAGGCTCCACGAAGACGCCCTCCTGCGCGGCCAACAGCCGGTAGGCGGCCAGGATCTGACGGTCCGTCACCTTGTCGATGAGGCCGCCGGACTCGTCCCGGGCGGCGAGCGCGTAGTCCCAGGAGGCCGGGTTGCCGATCCGGATCGCGGTGGCGATGGTCTGCGGCTTGAGGACGGGCGCTCCGTCCACGATCGGGGCCGAGCCGGCCGCCTGGAAACCCCACATCCGCGGGGTGCGGGAGGACATCCCGTCCGTGGCGTACTCGCGGTAGCCCTTCCAGTACGCGGTGATGTTGCCCGCGTTGCCGACCGGCAGGACGTGGATGTCCGGGGCGTCGCCGAGCATGTCGACGATTTCGAAGGCCGCCGTCTTCTGACCCTCGATCCGCACCGGGTTCACCGAGTTGACCAGGGCCACCGGGTACTTCTCGGACAGTTCGCGCGCGAGCGTCAGGCAGTCGTCGAAGTTGCCGTCGACCTGCAGGATCTTGGCGCCGTGCACCAGCGCCTGGCCCATCTTGCCGAGGGCGATCTTGCCCTGCGGGACGAGCACGGCGGAGACCATCCCGGCCCGCACCGCGTACGCGGCGGCGGAGGCCGAGGTGTTGCCGGTGGACGCGCAGATGACGGCCTGGGCCCCCTCCTCCTTGGCCTTGGAGATGGCCATCGTCATCCCGCGGTCCTTGAAGGAGCCGGTCGGGTTGGCGCCCTCGACCTTGAGGTAGACCTCGCAGCCGGTGCGCTCGGAGAGCACCTGGGCCGGGACCAGGGGCGTACCGCCCTCCAGCAGGGTGACCACCGGGGTGGCCGCGGTGACCGGCAGGCGGTCCCGGTACTCCTCGATCAGGCCGCGCCACTGGGGGGTGTGCGCGCCTCGGACGACGTTCTCGGCAACGACGTTCATGGCTGTTCCTTATTCCCCTTCGACCCGCATGATGCTGGCCACGTCCCGCACGCTGTCCAGCGCGCGGAGCTTGTCGACCGTCGCCGACAGCGCGGCGTCGGTGGCACGGTGGGTGACCACGACGAGCGAGGCGTCGCCGTCGCGGCCCTGCTGGCGCACGGTGTCGATGGACACGCCGTGCTCGGCGAACACGGACGCGACCTGGGCGAGCACGCCCGCGCGGTCGTCCACGTCCAGGCTGACGTGGTAGCGGGTGACCACCTCGTCCATCGGCTTGGCCGGCAGCCGGGTGTACAGGGAGTCACCGGGCCCGGTGGCGCCGGCCAGCTTGTTGCGGCAGACCGCGACCAGGTCCCCGAGCACCGCGGAGGCGGTCGGCGAGCCGCCCGCGCCCGGGCCGTAGAACATCAGCCGGCCCGCGGCCTCGGCCTCGACGAACACCGCGTTGTACGCCTCGCGGACCGAGGCCAGCGGGTGCGACAGCGGGATCATCGCCGGGTGGACGCGCGCGGTGACGGACTCGCCGTCCCTCGCCCGCTCGCAGATCGCGAGCAGCTTGACCACGCAGCCCATCGCCCTGGCGGAGGCGATGTCGGCGGCGGTCACCTCGGTGATGCCCTCCCGGTAGACGTCCGCCGCGGTCACCTTGGTGTGGAAGGCGATGCCGGCCAGGATCGCGGCCTTGGCGGCGGCGTCGAAGCCCTCCACGTCGGCCGTCGGGTCGGCCTCGGCGTAGCCGAGCGCGGTGGCCTCCTCCAGCGCCTCCGAGTAGCCGGCGCCGGTGGTGTCCATCTTGTCGAGGATGAAGTTGGTGGTGCCGTTGACGATGCCCAGCACCCGGTCGACCTTGTCCCCGGCGAGGGACTCGCGCAGCGGGCGCAGCAGCGGGATCGCCCCCGCCACCGCGGCCTCGTAGTAGAGGTCCACCCCCGCCCGGGCGGCCGCGGCGTGCAGTTCGGTGCCGTCCTTGGCGAGCAGCGCCTTGTTGGCGCTGACCACCGAGGCGCCCTGCTCGAAGGCGGACAGGATCAGCGACTTGGAGGGCTCGATGCCGCCCACCACCTCGACCACCACGTCGATGTCGCCCCTGCCCACCAGGGCCTCGGCGTCGGTGGTGATCAGGTGCTCGGGCACGCCGGGGCGGACCCGGCCGGCCCGGCGGACCGCGATCCCGGCGAGTTCGACCGGGGCACCGATGCGAGCGGCGAGGTCGTCGGCCGTCGTCGTCATGATGCGCGCCACCTCGGAGCCCACCACACCACAACCCAGCAACGCCACCTTCAGCGGGCGCGTACGCATCATCCGACTCCGCTCTGCATTCATCGTGCTTCTGTGTTTCCGGCGGCTTTTTCCGGGCCGCCGGAAACCTCGGTCCGTACCAGTCTCGGGGACTTTCCGCACGGATCTACGGTCGTTCCATGATCTGAGACGAGAATTTCGTCATCCGATATCCAGGCGCAGGAGATCCTCCTCCGTCTCGCGCCGGACGATCACCCGGGCCGCACCGTCCCTGACGGCGACCACGGGGGGCTTCAGGGCGTGGTTGTAGTTGCTCGCCATCGAGCGGCAGTAGGCCCCGGTCGCGGGCACCGCGATCAGGTCGCCCGGGGCGAGGTCGGCCGGCAGGAAGGCGTCCCGCACGACGATGTCACCGGACTCGCAGTGCTTGCCGACCACCCGGACCAGAATCGGCTCGGCCTCGCTGGTGCGGGAGGCCAGGGCCACCGAGTACTCCGCGTCGTACAGCGCGGTGCGGATGTTGTCGGACATCCCGCCGTCCACGCTGACGTAGGTGCGCAGGCCCTCCAGCGGCTTGACCGTGCCGACCTCGTACAGGGTGAACGCCGTCGGGCCGACGATCGCCCGGCCCGGCTCCACGCTCAGCCGCGGCGCGGCGAGGTTCGCGGCGGCGCACTCGCGGCGCACGATGTCGGCCAGCGCGGCCGCGATCTCGGCCGGCTCGCGCGGGTCGTCCTCGCTGGTGTAGGCGATGCCGAGGCCGCCGCCCAGGTCGATCTCGGGCAGCTCGACGCCGTGCTCGTCGCGGATCTGCGCCAGCAGGCCGACCACCCGGCGGGCCGCCACCTCGAAGCCGGCCGTGTCGAAGATCTGCGAGCCGATGTGCGAGTGGATGCCCCGCAGCTCCAGGCCGGCGTGGCCGAGCACCCGGCGCACCGCCTCGGCGGCCGCTCCGCCGGTCAGCGAGAGGCCGAACTTCTGGTCCTCGTGCGCCGTGGCGATGAACTCGTGGGTGTGCGCCTCGACGCCGACGGTGACCCGGATCAGCACCGGCTGGCGCACGCCCTGGCGGGCGGCGATCGCGGCCAGCCGTTCGATCTCCTCGTGGGAGTCGACCACGATGTGCCCGACGCCGCTCTTCACCGCGTGTTCGAGCTCGTCCGCCGACTTGTTGTTGCCGTGCAGCGCGATCCGCTCCGCCGGCATCCCGGCGGCCAGTGCGACGGCCAGCTCGCCGGCGCTGCACACGTCGAGGTTGAGGCCCTCCTCGTGCAGCCAGCGCACGATCGCCTTGGAGAGGAAGGCCTTGCCGGCGTAGTAGACGTCCGCCTCGGTGCCGAAGGCGTCCCGCCAGGCGCGGGCGCGGGAGCGGAAGTCCTCCTCGTCCATCACGTAGGCGGGGGTGCCGAACTCGGCCGCCAGCTGCTTGACGTCGATCCCGCCGACGGTGACCACGCCCTCGGCGTCGCGGTCGACGGTGCACGACCACACCTTGGGGTCGAGGGCGTTCAGGTCGGCCGGCGGGGCCTGGTAGTGGCCGTCGGGCAGGACGTCGCCGTGCCGGGGGCCTGCGGGGTGTGCGGAACGACTCATGTGTACGGCGTCCTTCGAGACCTGTGAGACCTATGGCGAGGGGCGGCGACGGTCCCCGTTGACCGTCAGCCGCCCCCGCCGTCGCTTGGGGGTGGTGCCTACATCCGCTCGGGTGCCGTGACGCCCAGGAGCGTCAGGCCGTTGGCCATGACCGTGCGCGTGGCCTCGACCAGCCACAGCCGGGCACGGTGCGTGTCGTTGAGCTCCTCGTCGCCCTTGGGCAGGAACATGCAGTTCTCGTACAGGCGGTGGTACTTGCCCGCGAGGTCCTCCAGGTAGCGCGCGACCCGGTGCGGCTCGCGCAGCTCGCCGGCCGTGGCCAGGACGCGCGGGAACTCGCCGAGGGCGCCGAGGATGTCGTTCTCCCACTCGGTGGCGAGCAGCTCGGGTTTGAACTGCTCGGCGGTGCCCTTGTCCACGCCCAGCTCGGCGGCCTTGCGCGCCACGCCGCACATCCGGGTGTGGGCGTACTGGACGTAGTAGACCGGGTTCTCGTTGGTCTGGCTGGTCAGGACGTTGATGTCGAGCGTGATCGTCGAGTCCGTGGAGGAGCGCGCCAGGGTGTAGCGGGCGGCGTCCACGCCGATCCACTCGACCACGTCGTCGATCGTGATGATGTTGCCCGCCCGCTTGGACATGCGGACCTCTTCGCCGTCGCGGAGCATCTTCACGAACTGGCCGATCCGCACCTCGATGTTGCGGTCCATGTCGTCGCCGGCGCAGGCGGCGATGGCCTTGAGGCGGTTGACGTAGCCGTGGTGGTCGGCGCCCAGCATGTAGAGCGCGACCTCGGCGCCGCGGTCCCGCTTGGAGAGGTAGTACGCGGCGTCGGCGGCGAAGTAGGTCTTGTCGCCGTCGGCCTTGACCAGGACGCGGTCCTTGTCGTCGCCGAAGTCGGTGGTGCGCAGGAAGACGGCGCCGTCCTGCTCGAAGACGTGGCCCTGCTCGCGCAGCCGGTCGATGGCCTGCTCGACGGCGCCGGAGTCGTGCAGCGTCTTCTCCGAGAACCACACGTCGAAGTGGGTGCCGAACTCGTCCATGGAGCGCTTGATCTCGGCGACCATGAGCTTGAGGCCCTCGGTGCGGAAGACCTGCAGCTGCTCGTCCTCGGGCAGGTCGAGCACGCCCGGGATGGCGTCGGTGAGCGCCTTGGCGATGTCGACGACGTACTCGCCGACGTACCCGCCCTCGGGCACCTCGCGGCCGTTCGCGGCGGCCTGCAGCGAGGCGGCGAACTTGCCGATCTGCACGCCCGCGTCGTTGAGGTAGTACTCGGTGGTGACGTCGGCGCCGGAGGCCCGCAGGACGCGCGCCAGCGAGTCGCCGACGGCGGCCCAGCGGACGCCGCCGATGTGGATCGGGCCGGTCGGGTTGGCGGAGACGAACTCCAGGTTGATCTTCAGGCCCTTGAGGGCCTCGTTGCGGCCGTAGGCCTCGCCCGCCTCGACGACGGTGCGCGCCAGCGCGCCCGCGGTGGCGGTGTCCAGGGTGATGTTCAGGAAGCCCGGACCGGCGATGTCGACCTCGGCCACGCCGGTGATCCCTCGCAGGCGCCCGGCCAGGACCTCGGCAACGGCTCGCGGCGGCTTGCCGGCCGCCTTGGCGAGCTGGAGGGCCACGTTCGTCGCGTAGTCGCCGTGGTCCCGGTTCTTGGGCCGTTCGACCGTCACGTGCTCGGGCACGGCGACGGCCAGCTCGCCCGCCTCGACGGCGGAGCTCACTGCGGCCTGGATTGCCTGGGAAAGGTCTGCGGGGGTCACGACGCCAAGCGTAGGCGAGACGGGGTGCCCGCCCGCACCCGGTTTACCCGTTGAGACGCCGCGATCCCCGGGCCGCGGGGCCGTCGCACCGCTCCGGCAGGGGAGGTCAGCCGAGATCCGTGCGTTCTGTTCGCCCAGAGCGAAAGCCACCGGGCGGTCCGGTGAGCCGCATCAGGCGCCGGACCAGGGCCACCAGGTCCGCCGGGTCGAAGGGCTTGCCGAGGTAGCCGTCCACGCCGACGGTCTCCCCCAGGTCCAGGTCCGCCGGGGTGCAGGCGCTCACGATCGCGATCGGCAGCCGGCAGGTGTCCGGGGTGGCCCGCAGCCGGGCCGCGGTCCGCAGGCCGTCCAGCCGCGGCATCACCACGTCCAGGGTCACCACGTCGGGCCTCACCCGGCGGATCACCTCCAGGCACTCGGCGCCGTCGGCGGCGGTCACCACCTCGAAGCCCTCGAGCTCCAGGTTGACCCTGATCAGCTGGCGGATCACCTCGCTGTCGTCCACCACGAGGACCCGCCCGGACACTCCCGACACCTCACCGAGGGTATCGGCGGCCCCACCGCCCCGTCCGGCCTTTGGGCACTTCCGCCCGGGGCCGGCCCCGACGATCTTTCCGGGAAACCGTGCACGGACCACGGCCGAAGCCTGGTAGTGTTCATTCCGTCGGAACGCGGAAGCGGCCGACAGGCCGACAGGCCCCCGTAGCTCAGGGGATAGAGCACCGCCCTCCGGAGGCGGGTGCGTAGGTTCGAATCCTACCGGGGGCACTTCGCAGCAAGTGCAACAGAGGCCCAGACCAGTGGAGTTGCTCCACGGATCTGGGCCTTCGTCATGTCCGGGCCCTGGTGGCTCCGGAGGTGCGCCGGAGCCTTCCGGAGTCGTCCCGTGCCGTCCCGCGCCGTCCGGGGCGGCGGCCGGAGCGTTCCGGTCCTGTCCTGTCCCGGCCCGCAGATCAGGACGCGGCGGACTCGGCCTGGGCGTACAGGTCGGCGATGGTGTGGTCGAAGTAGGCGCTGTACGAGACGTCGTCGGTGTCACCGCCCTGCTGGTAGCCGCCGATCGCGCCGACCACGTCGCCGGTGGCGGTGTCGATCCACGGGCCGCCGCTGGTGCCGGACGGGTAGGACGGGCACTGAATGACGCGCTGGTAGGCGCTCTGCTGGTCCGTGGTGTTGGTGCAGAGGCTGGGCGTCTCCGAGTCGGCCGGGTAGCCGTAGAGGCGGACGGTCGCGTCGAAGGGCTCGTCGGTGCCCAGGCGGTTGCCGCCGACCACGTCCTCGACCGCGCGGCCGTTGTTGGGGGCGGTCTCCAGGATCGCGAAGTCCTCGTCCACGTCGCCCTTCTGGGACCAGCCGCTGGCGGTGTGGACGGCGGTCACCCGCCAGGTGCCGTACGGGGCGGAGCCGTCGCGGTAGCCGGGGGCGAAGGTGACGCCGTCGGTGCTGCTGACGCAGTGCGCGGCGGTCAGCAGCAGGTTGCCGGTGGCGCTGTGCAGCACGCTGGCGGTGCAGAAGTGGTTGCCCGCCTCCACCGGGCCGCTGAACAGCGCGCCCACGGTGGCGGTCTCCTTGTCGTCGGCCGGGGCGGGGGCGGTGGTGCCGAGGGTGGCGCCGTGGGCGGCGGGGCTGCCGGAGGCGACGGGGGTGGCCGGTGCGGTGGCCGCCGGGGTGCCGGCGGGGCTGGGTACGGCGGTGGGGGTCGCACTGCCGCTCGGCGTCGCGGCCGAGGCCGGGCCGGGTGCGGCGGGCTGGGCGGTGGTCGCGTCGGGCGAGGCGGTGGCGGCCGGCCCGGCGGCCCTGACGCTGCGAGCCGCCTTGCCGGCGGCGGTCGCGTCGGACAGGTCCAGCCCGTGCGTCCCGGCGACCACCGCGGCCACCACGACGGCCGACAGCGCGGCGAACAGCGACGGCGCGAGCAGACGGCGGCGGCGCGGCCTCGCGCGGCGGTGCTGACCCATGTCTGACTCTCCTGCCCTGGGGGTGGCGGCGTTCGGTCGACGACTATGGCGCCTCAGCCTGGAAGGGGCGTTACCGCAGGCTTGAAGGTCGATGAGAAACCGGTCACCGGCCCAACAGGTTATCGAGTTCGGCGGCCGTGACGAAGTCGGTGTGGGTGCCGGCGGTGGTGCAGGCGAAGGCGCCGGCGACGGCGCCGGCCCGGGCGCAGTCCACCGCCGGGTGGCCGCGGAACCAGGCGTAGAGGAAGCCGGTGACGAAGGCGTCGCCGGCGCCGTTGGTGTCCACCACGGGGCGGCCCGGGTCGACGGCCGGGAGGTGGCGCAGCACGCCGTCCTCGCGGGTCAGCAGGTGGCAGCCGTCGGCGCCGTCGGTGGCGGTGACCACGGCGGCCCGGCCCTCGGCGAGGATCGCGCGCATCACCTGCTCGTGGCGGCCCCGGCAGCCGGCCACCGAGAGGAACACCAGGTCGGAGCCGAGGGCGTAGTCGCGGTGGTGCGGCTCGGCGCCGTCCCAGTCGTGCAGGTCGGTGGAGGTGGTGCGGCCGAGCCGGTGGAGGTCGCCGTACATGTCGCGGTTGACGCCGGTGATCGAGAGGTGGACGTGCCGGCTGCGCCGCGCGTACGGGAGGTAGAACTCGCGCGGCAAGCGCAGGTCGGCGGGGTGGCGGCCGTCGAAGAAGGAGAACCGGCGGCCGGCCGCGTCGACCAGGTTGACCCCGCGCGGGGTGCCGTACGGGCTCACCAGGTGGGCGAAGTGCAGGCCGTGGCGCCGGTAGTGGGCACGGACCAGGTCGCCCTGGGGGTCGTCGCCGAGGTAGTCCAGGAATGCGGTGCGCAGCCCGAGGTGGTGGGCGCCGAGGGCGACGCCGTTGCCGGTGTGGCCGACGTAGTCGCGCACCGGCTCCACGTACCGCGAGTCGCCGGGCGGGATCTCCAACCGGTCGACCCGGACGATGGTGTCCACGCCGGTGCCGCCCACGACGAGCAGGTCGAACTCGGCCGCTTCGGTTTCCGGCTGCACGCGGCGCCTCCTTGATCGCTGGACGGTGGCCAGGAGTCAAGCAGGCGCCGGAGGTTGACTGCAAGATCTTGCTGAAAATTCCAGCCGGGGCCGCTCGGCGGCTTCCCCCGGGCCGACCCCTCAGTCGGCCGGCGGCCGCTCCGCGCCCGCCTCCGCCCGGGACTCGGCGGGGGGCCTGACGTTGGCCCTCACGTCGGCCGCCGCGGCGGCCCGCGGACTCGGCCGTCCGTCCACGGCCCGCACCGGCACCGCGGTCTCGGCCCCGGCAGCGGTCCCGGCAGCGGTCTCGGCCCCGGCAGCGCCCGGGACAGCGGTCGCCTCACCGGGCTCCGGGCGGTGGTCGATCATCAGGAAGGCGACCAGCGCGGCCGCCAGCAGCACGCCCATCGCGACCCAGGTGGCGGCCACGTAGCCGTGCACCGCACCGCGGGCCTGCACCAGTGGATCGCTCGCGGCCCGGGTGGCCAGCCAGGTCGCGGTGGCGCTGGCGGCGATCGTGTTCAGCAGCGCCGTCCCGAGCGAACCGCCCACCTGCTGGGCCGAGTTGATGGTGGCCGAGGCCGCGCCGGCCTCGTTGGGGGCGACCCCGAGGGTGGCCAGGCTCATCGACGGCATGAACACCAGGCCCATCCCGAAGCCGATCAGCAGCACGGAGGGCAGGACCATGGCGGCCCACGGGCTGTCCACCTTCATCTGGGTCAGCCAGGCCATGCCGCCCGCGGCCAGCAGCAGCCCCGGGGCGATCAGGTTGCGGGACGGCACCCTGGTCATCAGCCGGGCCGCGATGCCGGTCGAACTCAGCACGATGGCGCCCGTCATGGGCAGGAAGGAGATGCCCGAGACCACCGGCGAGAAGTGCTTGATGGCCTGCATGTAGTAGGTCAGGAAGAGGAACAGGCCGAACATGCCGACCATGGCCAGGCCCACCGAGAGCGCGGCGCCACCGCGGTTGCGCTCGGCCACGATGTGGATCGGCAGCAGCGGGTGCGCGGAACGCTTCTCGACCAGGACGAACACCGCGAGCAGCGCCACGCCCAGGACCAGCGAGCCGATCACCAGAGCGTCGCTCCAGCCCCTGGTCACGGCCTCGGAGGTGCCGAAGACGATCGCGAGCAGGCCGCCGCAGCCGAGCACCGCGCCCGGCAGGTCGAGCCTGATCCGGCGCCCCTTGGCGATGTGGTCGCGCTTGAGCACGGAGAAGGCCGCGAAGGCGGTGACGACGGCGATCGGGGTGTTGACGAACAGGCACCAGCGCCAGTTGAGGTACTCGGTCAGCAGGCCGCCGGCGATGAAACCGATCGCGGCGCCGCCGCCGGCGATCGCTCCGAAGATGCCGAAGGCCGTGCTGCGTTCCTTCGGATTGGAGAAGGTGGTGGAGAGCAGCCCCAGCGCGGAGGGGGCGAGCAGGGCGCCGAACGCGCCCTGGAGGGCGCGGGCGCCGAAGAGCATGGCCGGGCTGACCGCCGCACCGCCGAGGGCGGAGGCGAGGGCGAAGCCCAGCAGGCCGATGGTGAAGACGCGCTTGCGGCCGAAGAGGTCGCCCAGCCGCCCGCCGAGCAGCAGCAGGCCGCCGAAGGCGAGGGTGTAGGCGGTGATCACCCACTGCCGGTCCGCGTCGGTGATGCCCAGGTCCCGCTGGGCGGACGGCAGCGCGATGTTCACGATGGTGATGTCGAGGACGATCATGAGCTGGGCGATGGCGATGACCGCCAAGGCCCACCAGCGGCGACTGTCCGCCTCCTCATGACCGGTGGCAAGGTGCGAGGACACTGGTCGAGCCTTCCGGAGTGGGTACGGAGAGGTCACGCAGTCGCCTTCCAGCCAAGCGCCGGTGTGGACGAATGGCAAGCAAAAACCTGGTCAAACGGTCCCAAACGGGACGAAATGACCAGGGGCCCCGGGACTCGCGACCGAGTCCCGGGGCCCCGCGCCGTCCGCTCCCGGACGCACCCCCGGCTACAGCGCCGACAGCTCCGCGAGCAGGTCGTCCAGGCCCAGCGAGCCCTGCGAGAGCGCCGCCATGTGCCAGGCCTTGAGGTCGAACTCCTCGCCCCGCGCCTCGTGCGCCGCCTTCGCCGCCGCCCGTCCGCGCAGCCAGGCGCGCTCGCCGAGCTTGTAGCCGATCGCCTGACCGGGCAGCCCCAGGTAGCGGACCAGCTCGCTGTCCAGGAACTCCGGAGCCAGACCGCAGTACAGCCCGAAGAACTCCCGGGCGTGCTCCGGGCTCACCGGCTCGCCCGGCCGGTACGGCGAGTCGGCCGGGAAGTCGAGGCCCAGGTGCATGCCGATGTCGATGATGACCCGCAGCGCCCGCATCATCTGGGCGTTGAGGTAGCCCAGGCGGTGGCCCGGGTCGGTGAGGTAGCCCAGCTCGTCCATCAGGCGCTCGGCGTACAGCGCCCAGCCCTCCATGTTGGCGCTGACCCCGCCGAGGCTCACCTGGTAGGTGGAGAGCCGGTCGGCGACGTAGTTCCACTGCGCGAGCTGCAGGTGGTGGCCCGGGACGCCCTCGTGGTACCAGGTGGACACCAGGTCCCAGACCGGGAAGCGCTCCTTGCCGAGCAGCGGCAGCCAGGTCCGCCCCGGCCGGCTGAAGTCCAGCGAGGGAGCCGTGTAGTACGGCGCGGCGGCGCTGCCGGCCGGGGCGATCCGCGACTCGACCCGGGTGACCGGCTCCGCCAGGTCGAAGTGGGTGCCCTGGAGGTCCCGGACCGCCTGGTCCATCAGGCCCTGGAGGAACTCCCGGGCCGGCTCGGCGCCCTCGATGGCCGGGCCGTCCTCCTCCAGCCACTTCATCGCCGTCATCGGGTCGGCGCCCGGGCGCACCTTCTCCGCCTCGGCCGTCATCTGCGCGTACAGGTCGTGGAACTCGCCCCAGGCCCAGGCGTAGGCCTCGTCCAGGTCCAGGTCGGCGCCGGTCCAGTAGCGCACCCAGCGGCCGTAGCGCTCCCGGCCGACCGGATCCGGGGTGCCGGCGGCGGCCGGGGCGTACACGTCGCGCATCCAGTCGCGCAGCGCGGCCAGCGCCCGTGCGGCGGCCACCGCGTGGTCGGACAGCTCGGCGCGCACGGCCTCCGGGGCGTCCTGGACGAACTGCCCGAACCAGCCCGCCCCGCGCCCCTGCCCGCCCTCGTCCGAGGGACCGGCCGGCGCGCCCTCGGCCGGCGCCTCGCCCAGCCACTCGCCGAACTGCCCGATCACCGTCTCCACCTGGCGCGGGCCGGACAGCAGCCCCCGCTCGATGCCCTCGGCCAGCGTCTGCCGGTACTGCTCCAGCGCCAGCGGGAGGCGGGCCAGCCGGCGGCCGATCACCCGCCACTCGTCCTCGGTGCCGGCGGGCATGAGGGTGAAGGCCTCCCGCGTGTTGTGCACCGGGGAGGCCAGGTTGCGCACCGCGCGGTAGTTCTCCCCCGCGTCGTGGACGGCGAGTTCGGCGGTCAGCCGCTCGCGGAGCAGCCGGGCGCAGCGCCGCTCCGACTCGTCCTCGGCGGCGCCGGCCCGCTCGACCTCGTCCAGCCGGGCCAGGGTGCGGCGGGCGAGGTCGGCGATCGCCTCGGCGCCGGCCGGGGAGAGGTCGGGCAGCCGGTCGTCCTCGGGGTCGAGGCCGAGGTACACCGCGGTCAGCGGGTCGAGGTCGGCCAGCGCGCGGACGTACGCGTCCGCGATGCCGCGCGGGGTCCCGCCGTCGGAATTGATCAGTTCTTCAACCATTCGCACATCATCGCGTTGCCGGGCCCGATTGCAAGCCCCTGCCGCGGACCGGTTGACCTGCACCGGCCGGTATCTGACGGGCGGTGGGCACCGCGAACGGCCGTTCGGAGAGATCCGTGCCCGACAGGTCCCGATCGGTCCGACGCCCATTACGCTGACCGCCATGGAAGCCAGCCCCACCACGGCAACCGGCCCGGCCCCCACCCGGACCGCACCCGACCCCCGGCCGCGCCGCACCGGCTACCGACGGCTGCCCGTCGAACAGCGGCGCGAGCAGCTCATCGCGGTCGCCCTGGAGCTGTTCGCCGCCCGGCCGCCCGAGGAGGTCAGCCTGGACGACGTGGCCGAGGCCGCCGAGGCCTCCCGGCCGCTGGTCTACCGCTACTTCGCCGGCGGCAAGCAGCAGCTGTACGAGGCCGCGCTGCGCACCGCGGCGGACGAGCTGACCAGCCGGTTCACCGTCCCGCCGGACGGCACGCCGTCCGAGCAGCTGGCGGCCGTGCTGGACGGGTACTTCGAGTTCGTGGCCGAGCACGAGGCCGGTTACTCGGCGCTGCTGCGCGGCGGCTCGGTGGTGGAGACGGCCCGCACCACGGCGATCGTGGACGACGTGCGGCGGATCGCGCTCAAGCGGACCGTGCGGCACCTCGGTGTGCGGGAGGCCGGGCCGCGGCTGACCCTGCTGGTGCGCTCGTGGATCGCGATGGTCGAGGGCGCGTCGCTGAGCTGGCTGGACGAGGGGCGCGCGCTGCCGGTGGCGGACCTGCGGGACTGGCTGGTGGACCAGTTCACGGCGATGGCGGCGGCGACGGCGCTGCACGATCCGCAGACCGCGCGGGTCCTGGCCTCGCTGCTGGCGCTGGACGGCCCGCGGACGGACCGGGCCGAGCGGCTGCGCGCGGTGCTGGGCGGGCCGCAGGAGTAGACGGTCCCGACCCCCGTGCCAAGGGTCGGGCGCGCGGAGGCTACGCCTTGCCGAGCACCTGGCGCTGGCGGCCGAGCCCGTCGATCTCGATCTCGACGACGTCGCCCGGGGCGAGGAACGGCGTGCCCGGGCGGCCCAGGGTGACTCCGGCCGGGGTGCCGGTGACGATCACGTCGCCGGGCTCCAGCACCATGAACTGGCTGGCGTACCGGACGAGTTCGAGCACCGGGAAGATCATCTCGGCGGTGTTGCCGTGCTGCCGCTGCTCGCCGTTGACCCAGAGCCGCAGCTCCAGCGCCTGCGGGTCGGCGACCTCGTCGGCGGTGACCAGCCAGGGCCCGAGCGGGGTGAAGGTCTCCGCCGACTTGCCCTTGTCCCACTGGCCGCCGCGCTCGAACTGGAAGGCCCGCTCGGTGACGTCGTTGGCGATGGTGTAGCCGGCGATCACCGCGGCGGCCTCGGCGTGCGAGTCCAGGTAGCGGGCGGTGCGGCCGATCACGATCGCCAGCTCGGCCTCGTAGTCGGTCTTCTCGCCGCCGCGCGGCACCAGCACCTCGTCGTACGGGCCGACGACGGTGGAGCTCGGCTTGAGGAAGATCACCGGCTCGTCCGGGATCGCCGCCCCGGCCTCGGCCGCGTGGTCGCGGTAGTTGAGCCCGATGCCGACCACCTTGCCGGGCCGGGCCACCGGCGCGCCCACCCGCAGGCCGTACAGGTCCACCACCGGGAGCACCCCCGCGGCCACCTCCCCGGCCAGTGCGGCGGTGTCCAGCCCGGCCAGGAAGGCCCCGTCGAGGTCACGGGCCCGCCCGGAGAGGTCGTACGCGGTGCCGTCCTCGCCCAGTACGACCGGACGCTCGGCGCCCGGGGGTCCGACGCGGAGGAGCTTCATCGATCCGTCACCAGCCTTTCGTCGCAGCTCACCGGGGCGGCGCGACACCGCTCCCGAGTCTGGCAACGAGGTATATCAACGGCCCGGGGCGGCGGACCAGACCGTCTCGATGGGCGAGTTCCCATCAAAACCCACAGGTCTGCGGGGGCCCGAATCGGCGGCCCGTACGGTTGACACGCCCGGATCAGCCGCCCTGTGCGCCGCCGCCGAGCAGCACCCCCAGGCTCAGCTCCTCGCCCCCGTCCTCTCCTTCGCCGCCGAACCCGCCCGGGCCGAGCCGGTCCACCTCCCGCTGCCAGTGCGCGAGGTCGCGCCGGAGGTCGGCCCGGGCCTCCGGGGAGGCTCCGGGCTCCGTCGTCAGCGCGTCCAGCAGGGCGACGGCGGCGCCCCGGTCGCCGCCCCGGGCCAGCCAGAGGGCCAGGTCGTGGCAGGTGCGCAGGGTGCGCGGGTCGGTCGGGCCGCAGATCCGGGCGAAGTCGGGGACGAGCTTGCGCAGGATCTCCACGGCCTCCGCCGCACCGCCCTCGGCGCCGCGCTGCCAGGCCTGGTCGGCCCGGCGGCGCAGCTGCTCCGGGCTCGGGTCGTCCGGCCCCAGCATCCCGGGCCGGATCCGGCGCAGCCGCTCCAGTACCTCGGCGGCGTCGGCCGGCCGGTCGGCGGGCCGCTTGGCGAGCAGTTGGGCGACCAGGTCGGCCAGGGCCGGGTCGTGGCTGCGGATCCCGGGCGGGGTCGCCTCCAGGTGCTTGACCATGTACCCGTACGGCGAGTCGGCGTGGAACGGTCGCCGGCCCGTGCAGACCTCGTACAGCATCACGCCGAACGCGTAGAGGTCGGTCCGGCCGTCCACCGTGCCGCCGGACCAGCACTCGGGTGCCAGGTACGGGACGGTGCCCACCACGCTGCCGGTGGAGGTGAGCCCGGTGGACTGGGTGAGCAGCCGGGCGATGCCGAAGTCCAGCACCTTCGCGCGGTCCGCGCCCTCCGCGATCATGACGTTCTCGGGCTTGATGTCCCGGTGGACGACCCCGCTGCGGTGCGCCGCGTCGAGCGCCTCGCAGACCTGCGCCATCCAGGCCAGCGCCCGCCCGTGGTCCGGTCGGCCGCCCTTGAGGATCGCGGACAGCGGACGGCCGCGGACCAGCTCCATCACCAGGTAGTGGATCTCCCCCGTACCGTCCGCGATCCGGCCGTAGTCGTGCACCGTGACGATGTGCGGGTTGGACAGGCCGCCGGCCAGCCTGGCCTCCCGGACGAACCGCCCGACGGCCTCGGCGTCGGCGGCGTGCTCGGGCAGCAGCAGCTTGACCGCGACCTCCCGTTCCAGCCAGTCGTCGGTCGCCCGCCACACCTCGCCGAAGCCGCCCTTGCCCAGCCACTCGTCCAGCCGGAACCGGCCGTCGAGCACCTCGCCCTTCCGCATGTCCTCCCCCAACTCGACCGCGCCCGCACGTCGTTCGCCGTCGGATGGGCCACCCTAGCGGCGGCCGGGGACGAACGGGTGAACGACGCGGGGCCGGAGCCGCGGGTCGACGGCGGGCGCGGGCTCGACTCCGAGCTCGGCTGAGGGCGCGGCCGCGGGCTCGGCGGCGAACCCGCGGCCGCGGCTCCGGGTCCGGCTACGGCTTGGGCTTCGGCAGGCCGGGCGGGTTGATCTCGGAGGTCTGCACCGCCTCGCCGTCCAGGCCCCAGCGCTTGAGCACCTGCCCGTACGTGCCGTTCCTGATCATCTCGTTGATCGCCTCGTTGAGCGCCCGGACCAGGCCGTTGTCCTTGTGGGTGGTCGCCGCGATCTTGCCGAGGACGTCCGCGCCGCCGCCCGAGTAGGTGCCGACCACCTCGGTCTGGCCGGTCTGCACCGCGTGGAAGGCCAGGCTCGGGTTGGGCCCGGTGTAGACGTCGATCCGGCCGGAGGAGAGCGCGAGGTAGTACTCGGTGCCGGAGAAGTACTTGATGTCGATCGGCTTGAGGCCGTTGCGGACGTTCTCCTCGCTCCAGGAGAGCAGCAGCTTCTCCTGGTTGGTGCCGGTCGCCACCCCGACGGACCGGCCGGCCAGGTCCTTGGCGCCGGTGACCTTGAGGCCGCTGCCCTTCTTGGCCTCGAAGCCGAGGATGTCCAGCCGGTAGGTGGCGAAGTCGTACTTCTCCTTGCGCTCCTCGGTGACGGTGATGTTGGACAGGCCGACGTCGTACTTGCCGCTGTCCAGGCCGACGAAGATGTTCTCCCAGGAGACGGGGTTGAGCTCGACCTTGAGGCCGAGCACGTTGCCGATCAGCGAGGCGATGTCCGGCTCGACGCCGATGACGGTCTTGTCGTCGTCGGCGTAGAAGTCCAGCGGCGGGGTGGTGCCGATGGAGTCGACGACCTTCAGCGTGCCCCGCTTCCTGATCTCCTCCGGCACCAGCGCGGCGATCGCGTCGACCTTGCCGGTGGTCACCCGCTTCTGGTCGGCCGACAGGTTGACCACGGTGCCGTTCGGCGCGGTGCTGCCCTTGGCCGGGGCGAGGTCCGCCGCGGCGCCCGTGGCACCGCTGCCGCAGCCGGCCAGGGCGACGGCGGCGGCGAGCGCGGCGGCGGCGGTCACGAGGGCGCGACGGGGTAGGGACATGGCGGAACTCCTGATCGGTGAAGGGGACGTGCGGGTGTTCTGGGCCCCGTCTTCGCACCCCGCGGGTGGGGGTCCGAGGACGGGCCTCAGAGGACCTTGGCCAGGAAGGCCCGGGTGCGCTCGTGCTGCGGCCGGTCCAGGACCTCGGCGGGCGGGCCCTGCTCGACCACCACGCCGCCGTCCATGAAGACGACGGTGTCGGCGACCTCGCGGGCGAAGCCGATCTCGTGGGTCACCACGACCATCGTGGTGCCGCTGCGGGCGAGGTCCTTGATGACGTCCAGCACCTCGCCGACCAGCTCCGGGTCGAGCGCCGAGGTCGGCTCGTCGAACAGCAGCACCTTCGGCTCCAGGGCGAGCGCCCGGGCGATGGCGACCCGCTGCTGCTGCCCGCCGGACAGCTGCCGGGGGTAGGCGGCGGACTTGTCGGCCAGTCCCACCCGCTCCAGCAGGGCCAGGGCCCTCGCCCTGGCCTCGGCCCGGGGGCGGCCCAGCGCGGCGATCGGCGCCTCGACCAGGTTCTCCAGCACGGTCAGGTGCGGGAACAGGTTGAAGTTCTGGAAGACGAAGCCGATGCCGGTGCGCTGGCGCAGCACCTCGCGCTCCTTGAGCTCGTACAGCCGGTCGCCGGAGCGCCGGTAGCCGATCAGCTCGCCGTCGATCGCGACGTAGCCGCGGTCGAGCTTCTCCAGGTGGTTGATCGCCCGCAGCAGGGTGGACTTGCCGGAGCCGGACGGGCCGAGCACCACGGTGACCGAGCCCGCCGGGACGTCCAGGTCGACGCCGCGCAGGACCTCCAGGGCGCCGAAGCTCTTGTGCAGGCCGCGGACCTGCACCATCGGCGCGGGCCCGGTCGCGGTCCCGGGATCCGTGGCGGTGGCGGTGGCGGTCTCGGTGCCGGTGCTGGTCAGGGCGGTCACGGGTTCCCTCCGGTGGTGCGGGCGGGCAGGCTGCGCAGGAAGGCCCGCAGGCGTTCCAGCGGGGTGGGCGGCGGGGTGCGCCGGGCTCCCCGGGAGAAGTGGCGCTCGACGTAGTACTGGCCGATCGACAGCACGGTGGTCAGCAGCACGTACCAGACCGTGGCGACCATCAGCAGCGGCACCACCCGGCCGGTCCGGCCGTAGATCACCTGGACCTGGTAGAACAGCTCGCCGATCGCCATCACGTACACCACCGAGGTGCCCTTGAGGAGCGAGACCACCTCGTTGGCGGCGGCCGGCAGGATGCCCCGCATCGCCTGGGGCAGCACGATCCGCAGGCCCTGCCGCCAGCGCGGGATGCCGAGCGCGGCGGCGGCCTCGCGCTGGCCGGCGTCCACCGCGACGATGCCGCCGCGGATGATCTCGGCGGCGAACGCGGCCTGGTGCAGCCCGAGCCCGAGCACCGCGGCGCCCAGCGCGCCGAGCACGCCGACCGTCTCGAACTCGCCGAAGGTCGGGCCGAACGGGATGCCGAAGCCGAACCGCTTGTAGAGGTAGGAGAGGTTGAACCAGAACACCAGCTGGACGATCAGCGGGATCGAACGGAACACCCAGACGTAGGCCCAGGCGATGGTCCGCAGGATCGCGCTGCGGGACAGTCGCATCGCGGCCACCACGGCGCCCAGCGCGAAGCCCAGCACGGTGCCGTAGGCGGTGAGTTCGAGCGTGCGGCCGATCGCCTGCAGGACGGTGTCGGCGGTGAAGAAGAGCCGGAAGGTGGCCCAGTCCCAGCCGGGGTTGACGACCAGGCCGTGGGCGAACTGGGCCAGCAGGACGAGTGCGGCGATCCCGACCGCCCAGCGCCACGGGTGCCGGGCGGGGACGGTCCGCAGGCCGTCCAGCTCCGCGGGATCGAGGCCGGGGGCCGGCCCGGGCGGGGGCGGTGGCGATCCGGCGCTGCCGGTGCCGAGCCGGCTTTCGGTGCTGACGGTGCTGACGGTGCTGACGGTGTCGAGACTGCCGGCGGCGCCGGCGGTGCTGGGCGATCTGACGGTCATCGGGACTCCTTCGACGGGCCCTGCGCGGCTTCCGACGGGGCCGGGCCTCAGGGGTGTTCGGACGGGCTGATCTGCGACTGCGGGATGGCCGAGTCGGTGATCCCCCACTTCCTGAGGATCCGCTGGTACGTCCCGTCCTTGATCAGCTGGTTGACCGCCGCCTGGAAGGCCGGGGTGAGCTCGGAGCCCTTCTTGAAGGCGAAGCCGACGTCCAACCGGTGGAACTCGTTGAGGAAGCGCACCCCGGCGGCGTCCTGCGCGGCCTGGTGGCGCAGGCCGTTGATGGTGGACATCTCGACGTCCACCCGGCCCTGCTGGAGGGCGGTCAGCAGCGCGCCGCTCTCGCTGAACGCCTTGACCTCGTACGGCTTCTTCCCGGCCTCGGTGCAGACGCCCTTCTTGCTGTTGAGCGTGGTCTCGAAGGTCGTGCCGGCGCCGGTGCCGACGGTCAGCCCGCAGAGCTGGGCCAGGTCGGTGATCGGCTGGACGGCGGTGTTGTCCTTCCTCACCGCGAAGCCCTGGCCGTCGTCGACGTAGGTGACGAAGTCGATGGTCTTCAGCCGCGCGGTGGTGACCCCGAAGTTGCCGGTGCCGACGTCGAACTTGCCGCTGTCCAGGGCGGGCAGGATGGTCTCGAAGGCGGCCTCCTCGCGCCGCACGGTCAGACCGAGCAGCTTGGCCACCGCGTCGGTGAAGTCCACGTCCACCCCGACGGGCTTGCGGCCGGCCTGGTCGGCGTAGAAGGCGCTGGGCGGGGTGCCGAAGGACGAGCCGAACGTCAGCACCCCGGCCGCCCGCACCTTCTCGGGCAGCAGCGCCGCCGCGGTCTCGGACCTGGCCAGGCCGGAGACGACGTCCTCGGCGGCGGCGGATCCGCCCGCCCCCGCCGCGCCCGCGATCTTCGGGTCCGAGCCGCACGCGGCCAGCGCCAGGACGGGCAGCAGCGCGGCGGCCGCGAGCAGGCGGCGGGAGGCGGTGGTGGTTCTCACGAGGGGCCTTTCAACGGGTCGGGACCAGGGCCGGCAGGGACTTCTCGAAGGGCAGCGGACCGATGGTCAGGGGGTCGGCGGTGACGTCGAACAGCGGGCGGTAGCCGGCGGCCAGGTAGAGGCCCCTGGCCTCGGGCTGGCGCGGGCCGGTGGTGAGGTAGATCCGGCGGTACCCGGCCGCGGCGGCCGTCCGCTCCAGCTCGGCCAGCACCCGGCGGGCCAGGCCCCGGCGGCGGTGCGCGGAGTGGGTCCACATCCGCTTCACCTCGGCGGTGTGCTCGTCGTACCGCTTGTACGCGCCGCCGGCCACCGGCTCGCCGTCCTCCAGCAGGAGCAGCAGCACACCGTGCGGCTCGGCGAAGGCCTCACCGGGGTAGCGGCTCATCTCCTCGTGGGCACCGGGGCCGTAGCGGCTGACGTACTCGTGGGTGAGCTCGCGCAGCAGCGGCTCGACCAGCGGGTCGTCCAGGCCGGTCCTGCGGAACTCGCTGCGCGTGGCGTCGCTCACGCCTGCACCGCGATCAGCTGGTTGCGCTCGTGCACCGCCCGCGCCGCCGCCTCGGCCTTGGCGGCGTCCCGCTTGGCGACCTCCTCGCGGACGATCGGGATGACGTGGCGGCCGAAGTCGATCGCGTCGCCCAGCAGGTCGTAGCCGCGGGCGGAGAGGATGTCCACGCCCAGGTCGTAGTAGTCCAGCAGCGCCTGGGCGACCGTCTCCGGGGTGCCGACCAGCGCGTTGGAGTTGCCCGCCCCGCCGGTGGCCGCGGCGGTCGGCGTCCACAGCGCGCGGTCGTAGCGCTCGCCCGCCTCGGCGATCTCGATCAGCCGCTGGGAGCCGGTGTTCTCGGGTGCGGCGGTGACCGGGCGGCGGCGCGGGGCGAGCTCCCCGCTCTCCCGGCGGGCCCTGATCGCGGCCACCGTGCGGTGCGCCTTCTCCCAGGCCAGTTCCTCGGTCGGCGCGATGATCGGCCGGAACGCCACCTGGATCCGCGGCACGTCGGTCCGTCCGGCGGTCCGCGCCGCCTCCTTCACCCGCTCGATCTGCTCGGCGGTGCGGGCCAGCGGCTCGCCCCAGAGGCAGTAGATGTCCGCCTCGGCGCCGCCGGCCGCGTAGGCCGCGTCCGAGGAGCCGCCGAAGGAGACCGCCGGGCGCGGCTGCTGGACGGGGAAGACGTCGGACACGAAGTCGTTGAAGCGGTAGTGCGGGCCCTCGTGGTCGAAGGGCTCCCGGCTGGTCCAGGCCTTCTTCACGATCCCGATGTACTCGCGGGTGCGCTCGTAGCGCTGGTCCTTGGTGAGGAAGTCGCCCTCGCGCTGCTGCTCGTGGTCGGTGCCGCCGGTGATGAAGTGGACGGTCAGCCGGCCCTCGCTGATCTGGTCCAGGGTCGCGAAGGTCTTGGCGGCGAAGGTCGGGTAGGAGACGTTCGGCCGGTGCGCGAGCAGGATCTGCAGCCGGTCGAGGTGCGAGGCCAGGAAGGCCGCGGCGGCGGCCGGCTCCGGGGAGCCGGAGCCGTACGCGAAGAGCACCCGGTCCCAGCCGTGGTCCTCGTGCGCCCTGGCCAGTCGCAGGGTGTAGTCGCGGTCGAAGGCCGCGGTGGTGCGCGGGTGCGTCTCCGAACCGTCGGCGGTGGCGGCGATGCCGAGGAATTCGACGGGCATGGCGGAACCTTTCGGGTCTGGCGGGGCGGTCCGGTCGACCGCGGGCGGGCGGACCGGAGGCGGCCGCGGCGGGGCGGCCGTCGGGCACGTGACGGGGAAGCCGGAGGCGTACGGGAGGGGTGACTGCCGGAGCGCGGTGCGAGGTCGTCGGCGGGCAGCGGGGACCTGACGGGTCGTCGGTCGTCGACGACGGTCCCGGGCCGGAGCGGGGTGGGCCGAGGGAGGCTCCCCGCCGGGAGGTTCAGGCCGGACGGGCGGCCCGCTGCCCGGTCAGCCGCGACACGCCGCGGACCACACCCGACCGAAGTCGATGTGGTCGCGGGTGACCAGGGGCTGCTCGGCGTACATGTCCCCAAGTTGAGCAGTCGGCCGAGGAGTACGTCAACCACCCATCATTGCCGCACTGTTGCGATCTCCTGACACTTCTCCGAAGCGCTCCGGCGCCTTGGCCGCGCCCCCCGGCCGCGCCCCGGCGGCCCTTGACAGCCGTCGATCGCGAATGCGTACGATCGGCGCGGAGTGCAGTGCGATCGCCGGCCGCGTTGAGGGACGCGGGCCGGCCCCCGAGACCCGCGTACGTGACCACCGCCGTGCCCCTCTCCCGCCCGCACTCCGCCCAGGAGCCGCCGCCATGGCCACCCCGCAGGACGTCCTGCCCGCCCCCGCCCCCGACCGGGCCCGCGCCACGAGCCCCGCCCCGCCGCCGGACCCCGGGCCCGACGCCCGGATCGTCGCCCGCCGCAAGCCCGGCCAGTGGACCGCCGCCGCGATCGCCCTGCTGCTGGCCGCGATGGCGGTCAACTCGGTGATCCGCAACCGGGCCTTCCAGTGGGGCGTGGTCGCCGACTGGTTCACCGCGCGGTCCGTGCTGAGCGGCCTGACCCTCACCCTGTGGCTGACCGCCGTCACCCTGGCGCTCGGGTTCGTCCTCGGCACCGTCCTCGCCGTCATGCGGCTGTCCGCCAACCCGGTGCTGCGCACCCTCGCCTGGGGCTACATCTGGATCTTCCGGTCCACTCCGCCGCTGGTGCAGCTGCTGTTCTTCTTCAACATCGGCGCGCTCTACCCGACGCTCGGCCTGGGCATCCCGTTCGGCCCCGAGTTCGTCACCGTGAAGACCGTCAACCTGATCGGCCCGACGCTGACGGCCGTCATCGGCCTCACCCTGCTGGAGACGGCCTACGCCGCCGAGGTGGTCCGCGGCGGCATCCTCTCCGTCGACCGCGGCCAGCTCGAGGCGGCGGCCGCCCTCGGGCTGGGCCGCGGGCGGGTACTGCGCCGGATCGTGGTGCCGCAGGCGATGCGCGCGATCGTGCCGTCCGCCGGGAACATGCTGATCGGCGCGCTCAAGGGCACCAGCATCGTCAGCGTGCTGGCCGTCTCCGACCTGCTCTACTCGGTGCAACTGGTCTACCTGCAGTCCTACCAGGTCATCCCGATGCTGGTGGTCGCCACCCTCTGGTACCTGGCGGTCACCACCGTGCTGTCCGTCGGGCAGTACTACGTCGAGCGGCACTTCGCCAGGGGCGCCAGCCGGGACGGCCTGCCGCCCACGCCGCTGCAGCGCGCCCGCGCGGCCTTCGCCAAGGTGGTGCGGGCATGACGGCCCTGGTCATCGTCGGTGCCGGCCCCCGCGGCACCGGGCTGCTGGAGCGGATCGCCGCCAACGCCGTCGAACTCCTGCCCGCCGACCGGCCGTTGGACATCCACCTGGTCGACCGGTACCCGCCCGGAGCGGGCCGGATCTGGCGCCGCGAGCAGTCCCCGCTGCTGCGGATGAACTCGATGGCCGAGGACGTCACCATGTTCACCGACCAGAGCTCCACCATCGAGGGCCCGGTCCGCCCCGGCCCCTCGCTCGCCGAATGGGCCCCGCGGCGGCGCGAGTTCGCGCCCTACCGGGAGGTCGCCGACCCGGACGTACGGGCCGAGCTGGACGCCCTGTCCCCCACCGACTTCCCCACCCGGCGTGCTCAGAGCGCCTACCTGGACTGGGTGTTCCGCCGCGCCGTCGCCGACCTTCCGCCGCACGTCACCGTCACCGTCCACCGGGACACCGTCCACCGCCTCGACGGCCCGGCCGACGGCCCGCAGACCGTCCACCTCACCGACCGGACGCTCACCGCCGACCACGTCGCCCTCACCCTCGGCCACCTCGACTCCGCTCCGCACCCGCGCCACGACGCCGACGCCGAGTTCGCCGCCCGGCACCGCCGCTTCCACCTCCCGCCGGCCTACTCCGCCGACGTGGAGGCCGAGTTGGCCGCCATCGCCCCGGGCGAGCAGGTGGTGGTGCGCGGCATGGGCCTCGCCTCCGTCGACCTCGTCGCCCTGCTCACCGAGGGCCGCGGCGGCCGCTTCGAACCCTCCGGGGACGGTCCGGGCCTGCGCTACCGCCCGTCCGGCCGCGAACCGGTGCTCCACCTCGGCTCCCGGCGCGGCGTGCCGTACCACTCCAAGACCGACTACCGGCTCCAGGGACCGCCCGCGCCGCTGCCCCGGTACTTCGACGCGGCCGCCGTGGACGCCCTGCTCGCCACCGGCCGGCCGCTCGAACTGCGCCGCGACGTCTGGCCGTTGATGGCCAAGGAAGTCGGCTTCGGGCACTACCACGAGCTGTTCCACGCCCACCCCGAGCGCACCGCGCTGCCCTGGCCCGAGTTCCTGGCCCGCTACGACCGGCACGGCTGGTACTCCTCCGAACTCGCCGCCCTCGTCACCGAGGCCGTCCCCGACCCGGCCGACCGGCTCGACTTCGAGCGGCTCGACCACCCCCTGGCCGGGCTCGAACTCGGCTCCGCCGAGGAACTCCAGGCCCACCTGCGGGGCTACATCACCGCCGACGCCGACCGCCGGCGCGACCCGGCGCACAGCGCCGACCTCGGCGCGTTCCTCGCCCTGCTCTCCCTGTTCGGCCGGCTCCCCCGGGTGCTCGCCAGCGGCCGGCTCACCGCCCGCTCGGTCGCCGAGGAGGTGGACGAGTGGTTCTTCGGCTTCTTCAGCTTCCTCGCCTCCGGTCCGCCCGGCTTCCGGCTGCGCCAGCTGCTCGCCCTCTCCGAGGCCGGAGTGGTGCGCTTCCTCGGCGCCGGCGTACGGGTCGAGCGGGACGAGGCCACCGGCACCTGGCGGGCCACCGGCGCCACCGTGCCCGGCCACACCGTCACCGCCACGGCGCTGGTCGAGGGCTACCTGCCGAAGCACGCGCTCTCCCGCACCCTCGACCCCGTCCTGCGCCAACTGCACCGCGCCGGACGGCTCGTGGAGGAGGTGGTCAGCGACGGCGAACACACCCACCGCTCCGGCCTGGTCACCATCGCCCCCGCTGACAGCCGGCTGCTCGACCCCGCCCTCGGCGGCGCCCCGCACCCCCGCCGCACCGCACTCGGCCCGCACACCAGCCTGCGCTCGGCGGCCGCCTTCGCCCGGCCGCGCACCGACGCCCCGGCGTTCCGGCAGAACGACGCCACCGCCCGGGCGCTGCTCCGGGCCCTGGCCGCACTCCCGGCGGCACCGGCGCTGGCGGCGTGACGGTGCGTGCCACGCGGGCGGTGCGGGCGGTGCGCGCGGCGCGGGCCGTGCGGGCCGTCCGTGCGGCGCGGGCGGTGCGCGCTCGGGGACCGTGCCGCCTCAGGGGCCGAAGATCTCCTCCACCAGGTCCTCGTCCGAGACGTGGTCGGGGGCCTCGAACACCACGTCGGCGGCGCCCTTCAGACCCATCCCGCGCTCGAACGCGTCGATGCAGCCGCGGGCTTCCTGGTCGGTGGCGAAGTCCCACACCCGCAGCCGCCGGACCAGCACCAGCGCCTCGATCCGGCTCATCCGCGGCGCCCGGCGCCTCGCCGGCCCCTTGCGGCCGGCCTGGGCGAGGCGCTGCTGGTAGCCGGCCAGCTGCTGCCAGGCCTGGAGGGTGCTCGGGTGGTGCTCGCCGAACGCGCGGGCGAGGTCGGGCAGCAGCGCGTGCAGCAGCGCCACCGCGCTCTGCAGGTCGCCCCGGTCGGCGTGGTGGACGGCGACGTCGTGCCGCGCCTTCAGGACCCGGCCGTCCAGCGCGCCCCAGACGGCGTGGAGGTCCGGGAGGAGTTCGTTCATCAGCCGGATCGCCGTCACCACCGAGCCGCTCTCGCCGATGCACCACACCAGGTGGTGGCGGGCGCCCAGGGTGTCCGGATCGGTCGCGCCGAGCGCCGCGCGCATGTCCTCCACCAGGGCGGACAGCAGCCGGATCGCGCCGTCCAGGTCCCCGGTCCGGCTGAGGTACCAGGCGAAGTCCCGCCAGGTGCAGAGGGTGTCGCGGTCGGCCGCACCCAGCGCGGTGACGCACTCCTGGGCGATCGCCTGGAGCTGGATCGCCGCCTCACCGGGTGTCGCGGCCCGGTAGGCGGCCGTACGGCGCTCGCGCAGCCCGGCCCGTACGGCCTCGGCGGACGGCGGGGCGGCGACCACCGGCGGGGTGGTCAACGGCGACAGCACCGACGGCGCGGGCACCACCGGCGCAGCGGGCGGCACCGGCGCAGCCGGCGGCACGGGCGCAGCGGACACCACCGGCGCAGCCGGCGGGACGGCCGGAGGTGCCGGCGGCGAAGCCGGGAGCGGCGGCTGCGCCGGGGGCGGCGGCGCCGCCGGTTCCGCCAGCCGCCGCTCGACCGCACGCGCGTCGGCCGGCCGGTCCGCCGGGTCCTTGGCCAGCAGCTCCGCGACCAGCCCCGCCACCTGCGGCGGCAGCCCGAACCGGGCCGGGTCCAGCGGCGCCGGCGGCTCGTTGAGGTGCTGGTACATCAGCACCGGCGTCGAGTCCCCGGTGAACGGCCGTGCTCCGGTGAACAGTTCGACCAGCACGCAGCCGAGCGCGTAGAGGTCGGCCCGCCCGTCCACCCGGCCGCCCGTCCACCGCTCGGGCGCCATGTACGCCGGGCTGCCGACGATGGTCCCGGTGGTGGTCAGTCCGCCCGCGCCGGTGTCCAGTTGGGCGATCCCGAAGTCCAGCACCTTCAGGTGCCCGGCGTCGGTGATCATGATGTTGTCCGGCTTGATGTCCCGGTGCACCATGCCCGCGTCGTGCGCGGCCGCCAGCGCGGCGCTGATCTGCCGCCCCCAGCGCAGGCTGAGCGCGGGCTCGGGCACGCCCGCCCGCAGCACCTCGGTCAGGGTGCGGCCGGTGAGCAGCTCCATCACCAGGTAGGTGACCTCCTGGCCGGCGAGCTCGCACTGTCCGAGGTCGTGCACGGTGACGATGTGCGGGTGGGAGAGGTTTCCGGCCGCGCCGGCCTCCCGGACGAAGCGCAGCGCGGCCTTCGCGTGGTCGCCGCCGTGGTGCCCGATGACCTTGACCGCCACCGGCCGTCCCACCCGGGTGTCCTGGGCCCGCCACACCACCCCGAAGCCGCCCTGTCCGAGCTTCTCCCGCAGCTCGTACCGGCCGTCGAGGACGTCACCGACTCGCACGCGCCCCTCCCCTCCCGTCAGGACGTCCGTCCCGTCATGACGCCCAGACTCTACCGACGGCCCTCCCGCCGGCCCGGCCCAGGTGGAAGGATGGGCGCGGGCCCCGCGACGGTGCGGCGGCTCGCACCAGCAGAGCCCGAGGAGCGCAGTCATGGCCAAGCAGGCCCCGCAGAGCGACCCGGCGCAGGACGCCCCCGAGGTGTCCGCGCCCCAGCACGCGGCCGCCGGTCTGCCCGCCGTCGGCCACAGTCTGCGGATGGCCGCCGAGCAGATGGGTGCCCGCCGCACCCTCGCCACCCTGCTGAAGGTCAACCAGCCGAACGGTTTCGACTGCCCCGGCTGCGCCTGGCCCGAGCCGGACCGGACGCACACCGCCGAGTTCTGCGAGAACGGCGCCAAGGCCGTGGCCGAGGAGGCCACCGAGCGCCGGATCCGGGCCGAGTTCTTCGCCGCCCATCCGGTCGCCGAGCTCGCCGAGCGCTCCGGCTACTGGCTCGGCCAGCAGGGCCGGCTCACCCAGCCGATGCTGCTCGACGAGGGCGCCACCCACTACACGCCGGTCTCCTGGGACGACGCCTTCGCGCTGATCGCCGAGGAGTTGCGCGCGCTGGACACCCCGGACGGCGCCGCCTTCTACACCTCCGGCCGCACCAGCAACGAGGCCGCCTTCGCGTACCAGCTGTTCGCCCGGCGCCTGGGCACCAACAACCTGCCGGACTGCTCCAACATGTGCCACGAGTCCTCCGGTTCGGCGCTCACCGAGACGCTCGGCGTCGGCAAGGGCAGCGTGAGCCTCAAGGACCTCTACCAGGCCGACCTGATCATCGTGGCGGGGCAGAACCCGGGCACCAACCACCCCCGGATGCTCTCCGCGCTGGAGCGCGCCAAGCGGGCGGGCGCGACCATCGTCAGCGTGAACCCGCTGCCGGAGGCGGGCCTGGAGCGGTTCAAGAACCCGCAGCACGCGCGCGGGCTGGTCGGCCACGGCACCAAGCTGACCGACCTCTTCCTGCAGATCCGCCTCGGCGGGGACCTCGCGCTGTTCCGCGCGCTCAACCGGATCATCCTGGAGCGGGACGGCGTCGACCGCGCCTTCGTGGCCGAACACTGCCACGGCTTCGAGGAGTTCGAGGAGCAGGCGCTCAAGACCGAGCCCGCGGACGTGCTGGCCGCGACCGGCCTGCCCTGGGAGCAGATCGAGGAGCTGGGCCGCCTGGTGCTGGCCTCCGAGAAGGTGATCGTCTGCTGGGCGATGGGCCTCACCCAGCACAAGCACGCCGTCCCCACCATCCGCGAGGTGGTCAACTTCCTGCTGCTGCGCGGCAACGTGGGCCGCCCGGGCGCCGGGGTCTGCCCGGTGCGCGGGCACAGCAACGTCCAGGGCGACCGGACGATGGGCATCTTCGAGCGGCCGACGGCGGCCTTCCTCGACGCCCTGGGCAGGGAGTTCGCCTTCGAGCCGCCGCGCGCGCACGGCTACGACTCGGTGGACACCATCCGCGCGATGCGCGACGGCAAGGTCAAGGTGTTCTTCGCGATGGGCGGCAACTTCGTCGCCGCCACCCCGGACACCGAGGTCACCGAGGCCGCGATGCGCCGCTGCCGGCTGACCGTGCACGTCTCCACCAAGCTCAACCGCTCGCACGTGGTCACCGGCGCGCGCGCCCTGATCCTGCCCACCCTCGGCCGCACCGACCGGGACGTCACGGCGCACGGCCCCCAGTTCGTGTCGGTCGAGGACTCGATGGGCCAGGTCCACGCCTCCCGCGGCGGCCTGCGCCCGCCCGCGCCCGGCCTGCTCTCCGAGACGGCGATCATCTGCCGCCTGGCCCGTACCGTCCTCGGGCCGCAGGACAGCGTGCCGTGGGAGGACTTCGCCTCCGACTACGACACCCTGCGGGCCCGGATCGCCCGGGTCGTGCCCGGCTTCGAGGACTACAACGAGAAGGTCCGCCGCCCCGGCGGCTTCACCCTCCCGCACGGCCCGCGCGACTCCCGCACCTTCCCGACCGCGACCGGCAAGGCCAACTTCACGGTCAACCCGCTGTGCGCGCCCGAGGTCCCGCCGGGCCGGCTGCTGTTGCAGACGCTGCGCTCCCACGACCAGTACAACACCACGGTCTACGGCCTCGACGACCGCTACCGCGGCATCCGGGGCGGCCGCCGGGTGGTGCTGGTGAACCCGGCCGACGCCGCCGAGCTCGGCCTCGCCGAGGGCCAGTACGTCGACCTGGTGAGCGAGTGGACGGACGGCACCGAGCGCCGCGCCCCGCACTTCCGCGTCGTCCACTACCCCGTGGCCCGCGCGGGCGCCGCGGCCTACTACCCGGAGACCAACGTCCTGGTGCCGCTCGACTCCACGGCCGACATCAGCAACACCCCCACGTCCAAGGCCGTCGTCATCCGCTTCGAACCCGACTCGGGCGGGGGCGGGGAGCGGGCCGAGCGGAACTGACGGGCCGAGCAGCACGGAGGCCGGCCGCCCGCCGGGGAC
>NZ_JBEPAK010000013.1:0-49301 GCF_040298565.1 Kitasatospora sp. NPDC001539
GATCGCGTCCGGGGCCCTGCGCGTTCCCCCTCGGGGCTACCTGTCGGGGCGCTACTTCACGTTCTTGGTGAAGTAGTCGAAGGCCTGCTTCGCCTGGTCCAGCAGCGCGGGCCCGGCCAGGTAGCCGGCCGGGTTGCGGTCGCCGAGCGCGCTGACGCTCACCAGGTTGGGCTTGCCGTCCTTGGTGACGAACCAGCCGCCGCCGCCCGCGCCACCGGTCATGGTGCAGCCGATCACGTACATCGGGGGCCGGGTCCGGTCGAAGGAGAGCAGGCCCGGTGCGGTGGGGGAGCCGCAGCGGTCCAGCTCCATGCCGTCGAACGGCCGCTCCACCGGGTAGCCGTAGGCGACCACCGAACCGACCTGGTCCCGGGGGGCGTTGAACCACACCGGGACGGAGCCGCCGACCGCCTCCTCCAGGGACGGCCCGGAGTCGGCCTCGCCGCGCACCCGCAGGACCGCGAAGTCGTACTGCTCGTGGGCGCCCACGCCGCTCTCCTTCAGCCAGGTCGGCGACACCAGCGCCCGGACCACCGTCCACCGGCCGTACGGGGCGGCCTGCTGGTCGTCGTACGGGCGGCCGCGGCGGGCTCGGCCGTCCCGGTTGAAACCGGGCACGAAGACCAGATTCCTCGCCCAGCCGCCGCCCCTGCCGTCGTGCAGGCAGTGGGCGGCGGTGTACACCAGGTTGCTGCGGCCGGGGTCGAGCGGGTCGGAGACGACCGTTGCGGAGCACACCGCGTCGCCCTGGGGCGTGGTCATGAACAGCTTGCCGACCACGGCGGAGTCCGGGCCGTACGGGTGCTGCTGCGGTACGGCCGGGACGGCGGCGGGCGGGGCGTCGCGCTGGACGGCGCCGGGTCCGGTGGCGGGCGCGGAGGCCGTCAGCGAGTACTCCGGGGTGGGCCTGGCCCTGGCGGTCTCCATCCGGGAGACGGACCAGTAGCCCGGGGCCACCGGGTTGGTGAAGCCGCTCTCGGCGACGTACCGGGCCCAGTCCTCGACCTTCCAGCCGCTCAGGTCGCCCAGGCTGGTCGGCGCGGCCTTCGGCAGGGCGGCGGGTGGTGCGGCCGGGACGGCGGGGCCCTCGGGCCCGCAGGCGGCCGCGGTGAGGGTCAGGGCGGCGAGCAGGGCGGCGCCGGCCGTGGCGGCCCTGCGCGTCCTGGTGCCGAGCGTGCGCATGCTCGTTCGTCCCACGTCGCGGTACCGGTCACTGCTTCCTGGAGATCCAGTCCAGGGCCTGCTTGGCGACCGTCTCCAGGTAGGGGCCGCTCAGCGACGTGTGCTCCTGGGTGCCGATCGAGGTGTTGCTGACCAGGGCCTTCCTGCCGTCCGGCAGGGTGGCGAACCAGCCGCCCCCGCTGGCGCCCTGGGTCATGTCGCAGCCGATGGTCAGCATCGCCGGGCGCTTGGCGTCGAAGGACAGCCGGGTGGGCCTGCCGCCGTCGCACCGGTAGAGCTCCTGGCCGTCGAACGGCTTGACCAGGGGATAGCCGGCGGCCGACACCCGGAGCTGGTCACGGGGTGCGTCGAACCACACCGGAACGGCCGAACCGACCGTCTCCTCGAGGGACTTGCCGGTGTCGTTCTGGCTGCGCACGCGCATCACCGCGAAGTCGTACTGGTTGGCGGCGTCGCCGCTCCGGCCGCCCTCGACCATCCACTGCGGGGAGGTGGTGACCTGCTCGGCCCACCAGGTGCCGAGCGGGGCCAGCTCGGACAGCGGCGCCTTCCTGCCGCCGCTGGAGGCGCCGGAGTTGTTGTAGGCGGGGACGAAGACCAGGTCCTTGTAGAAGTTCCCGCCCTTGCCCTCGTGCACGCAGTGCGCGGCCGTCCAGACCAGGTTGCTCCTGCCCGGGTGCTGCGGGTCGGCCACCACGGTGGCCGAGCAGTTGCCCCGGCCTCCCTGGGCGGAGAAGAACACCTTGCCGGAGGGCTGGCCGAGGTACGGCCGGGGCACCGGGACGGCCTTCACCACTGCGGGCTCGGGATCGGTCACGCCGTCGCCGGCGGCGGGGCCCGGGGTGGACGGCGCCGGGGTGGACGGCGACGGCTTGGCGGCGGGCGGGGCAGGGTCCGCGGGCTTGGCGTCGCCCATCGTGTCCGGGTCCCAGAAGTCCTTCACCACCGGGTTGTGGAAGACGTGCTTGGACGCCCACCTGTCCCAGTCCTCGAACTTCCACTTCTTCAGGTCGTCCCAGCTCCGCGGCAGGCCCTCCAGCAGGCCGCTCGGCAGACCGGAAGGCAGGGTGATCCCGCCGATGGCGCCGCCACCACCGCCGGGAGCGGCGGCTCCGCTCGCGACGGCCGCGTCCGGCGGCGCCGCGGCGGTCCGGCCGCCGTCACCGGGCGGGCCGTCCGGCCCGCAGGCGCTCGCGGCGAGCAGCGTTCCGGCGACGAGGGCGGCGGCCAGGGCTGACCGGTGGATCGATGGCATCTGTGCGCTTCCCCCTGTGCTCGGTCGGGCGTCGGTGCGGCGGCTCGCCGCCATGGAGTCTTCCATCGCCGTCCAGGACGGCCCTGCCCGGCCCCCGGGTTGCGGAGCTGACCCGAGGTCACCGATCCGTGACGCCGGACAGGCCGACTCGTTGGCACAGCAGGGCCCTCCGCCCCCGAGGCGGACAATCCCCGATCTTCACCCGGACGAGTGAGCCGTCCTTGTGATCAACCGTCAGGGATAGGTAACCCTTACCTGACGCGACGGTGCGAGCGCCCGCCGATCCCCTCCGCCACCAGCGCGCGTCCGCACCCCCACGCGCCACCAAGGAGCAGCCTTGAGCACCGCCCTCACCGGAGCCCCGCCCGAATCCCCGCAGCCCGCGGAGCCGCCTCGCGACCAGCGGGGCGTCCCGACGCCGGGCCGGGAGCACCCGGGCACGAGCGGGGACCACCGGCCCGGGCCCGACCCGCTGCTGCACCGGGACCCGGCCGTCGCCGCCGAACAGGCAGCCCTGGAAGCCCTGTTGCGCTGCTGGACCAGGGAGACCGGCGCCCGGCCCGGCGCGGACGGGCGGCTGCGGATCGACGTCCTCGGCGGCGCCGCCCGGCTCACCGCGCCGGTCCGCTACTGGTCCCCCGGCGGGTGGCACCGGTTCGGAGCGGCCACCCTCTCGGCGGGCGAGGGCACCGCCGAGGCCCCGGTGGACGCCGTCACCACCGCCGCGCTGCTCGCCGCCGCGGCCGCCGAACGGCCCGACCCCGGGCAGGTCGCCGACCTCGCCGCCCGGGTCGCCGACTCGGTGGTGCGCACCGCCGAGATCCTCGCCCACCGCCGCACCGGCGCCGAACCCGGCGGCCCCGAGCGCTCGCACTTCCTCGCCGCCGAACAGTCCCTGCTGCTCGGCCACCCGCTGCACCCCACCCCCAAGAGCCGCGACGGCCTCGGCCCCGCCCAGAGCGCCGCGTACTCGCCGGAACTGCACGGCTCCTTCCAACTGCACTGGTACGCGGTGGACCGCGACCTGCTCGCGGCCGGCTCCGCCGTCGACGACAGCGCCGACCGGCTCACCGCCGCCCTGCTCGACGGCCGCGCCGCCCTGCCGCCCGGCACCGCCGCCCTGCCCCTGCACCCCTGGCAGGCCCGCGAGCTCGCCCACCGCCCGGCCGTGGCCGCGCTGCTCGCCGACGGGCTGCTGCACGACCTCGGGCCGGCCGGCGAGCCCTGGTACCCCACCTCCTCGGTGCGCACCGTCTACCGGCCCGGCGTGCCGTGGATGCTCAAGCTCTCGCTCGGCCTGCGGATCACCAACTCCCGCCGGGAGAACCTGCGCAAGGAGCTCCACCGCGGCCTGGAGATGCACCGGCTGCTGGAGAGCGGCCTGGCCGCCGAGTGGCGGGCCGCCCACCCCGGCTTCGACGTCGTCCGCGACCCGGCCTGGATCGGCGTCGACCACCCCGACCTCGGCGACCCGGGCGGTCTGGACACCGTCCTGCGCGCCCAGCCCTTCGCGCCCGCCGACCGGGCGCTGTGCGTGGCCGGGCTGGTCGCCGAACAGCCGCTCGGCACCGGCGCCACCGTGCCGTCCCGGCTCGGCGACACCCTGCGCTCGCTCGCCGCCCGCACCGGCCGCCCGCTGCCCACGGTGGCCGCCGAATGGTTCCTGCGGTACCTGGACGCCGTCGTCCTGCCCGTCCTGTGGCTGGACGGCCGGGGCGGCATCGCCCTGGAGGCCCACCAGCAGAACAGCATCGTGCTGCTGGACGCCGAGGGCTGGCCCTGCGGCGGCCGCTACCGCGACAACCAGGGCTACTACTACCGGGAGAGCGCCGCCGAACGGCTCACCGCACGGCTGCCCGGCCTCGGCGCGCAGAGCGACACCTTCCTGCCGGACCCGGTGATCGACCACCACTTCGCCTACTACCTCGGCATCAACCACGTGCTCGGACTGGTCGGCGCCCTGGGCTCCCAGGGGCTGGCCGACGAGACGGTGCTGATCGCCGGGCTGCGCCGCTTCCTGGCCGGCCCCCGGGCGGGCGCCACCGGATCGGCGCTGCCCGCCCTGCTGCTGGACGCGCCGACCCTGCCCTGCAAGGCCAACCTGCTCACCCGGATCAACGGCCTGGACGAGCTGGTCGGCCCGGTCGCCTCCCAGTCCGTGTACGTGGACATCCCCAACCCGGTGGCGGGCCGCTGATGTTGGACGACCTGCCCGGGTGGGGCGCCGTCCCCACCCCGGTCGGCGAGTTCCGGCTCAGCCCCGTACGGCTGCCCGCCGACCTGGACCTGCTGGTCGGCTGGATGAACGACCCCGAGGTCGACGAGTTCTGGGACCTGGCCGGGCCGCCCGGAACCACCGAGCGGCACGTCCGCGCCCAACTCGACGGCGACGGCCGCAGCGTGCCCTGCCTGGGGCTGCTCGACGGCGCGCCGATGAGCTACTGGGAGGTCTACCGCGCCGACCTCGACCCGCTCGCCGGGTACTACCAGGCCCGACCGCACGACACCGGCCTGCACCTGCTGCTCGGCCCCGCCGCCAGCCGCGGCCGGGGCCTGGGCGCCCGGCTGCTGGCCGCCGCGGCCGAGCTGGTCCTGAACCGGCGGCCGGACTGCGAAAGGGTGGTGGCCGAACCGGACGTGCGCAACCGGCGCTCGGTCCGGGCCTTCGAACGGGCCGGGTTCCGGGCCGCGGCCGAACTCCACCTGCCCGACAAGCGCGCCGCCCTGATGGTCCGTGACCGCGACCCGCGGCCCGCCCCGGGACAGGCCCAACTCCCCGCCTAGGACACCTGTGGACACCTCGACACCCCCTCCCTACGACCTGCTCGGCGTCGGCATCGGCCCGTTCAACCTCTCGCTCGCCGCACTCGCCGAGCCCGTACCGGGCCTGCGCACCCTCTTCTGCGACCAACGCCCGGAGTTCCGCTGGCACCACGGGATGCTGGTGGACGGGGCGCGGATGCAGGTGCCCTTCCTCGCCGACCTGGTCTCCCTGGTCGACCCGACCAACCCGTGGTCCTTCCTCAACTACCTGCGCGCCCAGGACCGCCTGTTCCCGTTCTACTTCTCCGAGCGCTTCCAGCTGCCCCGCCGCGAGTACGACCACTACTGCCGGTGGGCCGCCGAAGGACTGGCCAACTGCCGCTTCGGCACCGAGGTCACCGCGCTGCACTGGACCACCACCCCGGAGCACGGCCCGCTGTTCCTGGCCGAGCTGACCGACACCGCGACCGGCCGGCGCTCCGCCGTACGGGCCCGCAACCTCGCGCTCGGCGTCGGCACCCGGCCCGTCCTGCCCGAGGCCTTCGCGGGGCTCGCGGACCACCCGAGGGCCTTCCACTCCGCCGAGTACCTCGACCGGCGCGCCGACCTGGCCGGCGCCCGGGACATCACCGTGGTGGGCAGCGGGCAGTCCGGCGCCGAGGTCTTCCTCGACCTCCTGCGCCGCCACGACGGCGACGGCGTGCGGCTGCGCTGGCTCACCCGCACCCGGGCGCTCGCCCCCATGGAGTACTCCAAGCTCGGCCTCGAACACTTCACCCCCGACTACACCCGCTACTTCCACGGCCTGCCCGAAACCGTGCGGGACTCCCTCGTCACCGCCCAGTGGCAGCTGCACAAGGCCGCCAGCGCCGAGACCCTCGCCGAGATCCACGACCACCTGTACGAGCGCACCATCGGCCGGCCGATCGACACCGCACCGGTCGAGATCACCCCCGGCACCGCCGTCACCGACGCCCGGCCCGGCCCCTGCGGCGGCCTCGAACTGCACTGCCGGCACACCGACTCCGGCACCGAGCACGTGCTGCGCACCGACGCCGTGGTGCTCGCCACCGGCTACCGCGCCGCCCGCCCCGCCGCGATCGAACCGCTCGCCCACCTGATCGACTGGGACCGGTCCGGGCGCTACCGGGTCGACCTCGACCACCGGGTCGCCACCCGGCCCGAGCTCACCGGCGGCCTCTACGTCCAGAACGCCGAACTGCACACCCACGGCGTCGGCACGCCCGACCTCGGCCTCGGCGCCCATCGGGCCGCCGTCATCCTCAACGCCGTCACCGGCCGCACCGTCCACCGACTGCCCGACCGGACCGCCTGGACCGGCTTCGCGCCGCCCGCCCCCGCCGGCCGGGCCGCCCAGCCCACCTCCGTCGTCCCCCGCCCCCAGGAGCTGACCCGTGCCGCAACCGTCGGCCGCTGAACCGCCGCTCTACCTGCCCCCGCACCTCACCGCCGGGCACTGGCAGCGGGCCGGCCGCGCCCTGCTGGCCAAGATGTTCGCCGAGTTCTCCTACGAGGAGCTGCTCACCCCCGCACCCGGCGCCCTCGACGGCGAGTACCTGGTGAAACTGCCCGAGGCCGAGTACCGCTTCACCGCCCGCCGGGGCGCCTACGACAGCTGGCACGTCGACCCGGAGTCGATCCGCTGCTCCCGCCCGGACGGCCTGGACCCGCTGCGCTTCCTCCTGTACGCCCGGCAGACCCTCGGGACGGGGGGCGAGACGACCGCCCACCTGGTCCGCGAGCTGTCCGCCACCCTGACCGCCGACGCCCGCCAGCTCGCCACCGCGCTCACCGCCGCCGAACTCGCCGACCTCGACCACCCCGCGCTGGAGGGGCGGCAGGGCGGCCACCCGTGGATCGTCCCCAACAAGGGCCGGATCGGCTTCTCCGGCACCGACGCCGCCCGCTGGACCCCGGAGGCGCGCAGCCCGCGCCCGCTGCCCTGGATCGCCGTCCACCGCCGGCTCGCCGAGTACCGCGGGGTGCCCGGCCTGGACCGGCCCGAGCAGCTGTACGCCCGGGAGCTGGACGACGTGGACGCGCTGCGCGCCCCGCTCGGTCCGGACGCCGACGACTACCTGCTGCTGCCCGTCCACCCCTGGCAGTGGGACGAGACGGTCCTGCCGCTGTTCGCGCCCTGGATCGCGTCCGGCGAGATCGTCCCGCTGCCCTCGGACGGCGACCCACGGCTGCCCCAGCAGTCCATCCGCTCGTTCTTCAACACCACCCACCCCGAGCGCTGCACCGTCAAGCTGCCCCTGTCCATCCTCAACACCCTGGTCTGGCGCGGGCTGCCGGTCGAGCGGACCCTCGCCGCGCCCGCCGTCACCGCCTGGCTGCACGGGCTGCGCGACGCCGACCTGTACCTGCGGGACGAGTGCCGGGTGATCCTGCTCGGCGAGATCGCCTCCGTCACCGTCGACCACCCGGTGTACCGGGAGATGCCCGAGTCGCCGTACCAGTACAAGGAACTGCTCGGCGCGATCTGGCGCGAGCCGCTCGGCCCCTTCCTCACCGGGGGCGAGCGTGCCCGGACCCTGGCCGCGCTGCTGCAGACCGGCTCGGACGGGCGGGCGCTGGCCGCCGAGCTGATCGCCCGCTCCGGCCTCGCCCCCGCCGAGTGGACCGGCCGGCTGTTCGCCGCGATGATGCCGCCGCTGCTGCACTTCCTGTACCGCTACGGACTGGTCTTCTCCCCGCACGGCGAGAACGCCATCGTGGTCTTCGACGACCACGACACCCCGGCCCGGCTGGCGGTCAAGGACTTCGTCGACGACGTCAACCTCAGCGACCAGGACCTGCCCGAACTGCGCGGCCTGCCCGCCGAGGTCGCCGGCGTCCTGCTGCGGGACAGTCCCCCGGAGCTCTGCCAGTTCATCCACTCCGGGCTGTTCATCGGCGTGTTCCGCTACCTCGCCCCGCTGCTGGAGGCCCAGACCGGACTGCCCGAGACCGCGTTCTGGGCCCTCCTGCGCGCCGAGATCCACCGCTACCAGGACCGCTTCCCCGAGCTGCGCGAGCGCTTCGAGCTGTTCGACCTGTTCCAGCCCCGGATCACCCGGCTCTGCCTCAACCGCAACCGGCTGCTGCTGGACGGCTACCAGGACCGCCCGCACCGCCCGCACGCCGCCCGGCACGGGACCGTCCCGAACGCGCTGGTCGCCGTGGACGGGAGCGTTCCGGCCCAACGGGACCGCATTGTCACCCCCGCCCCGTAGGGTGGAGGGGTCATGACGAACGACTCCGAATCCCAGCCCGCGGCGGACCTCGGTGACGAGGCCGAGGAAGCCGTCGCCGTCCCGCGTTCGCGGATCCCCGAACTCCTGCACGCCGCGGTGACGGCCGTCGGCGGCGTGGAGCGCCCCGGCCAGGTGCGGATGGCCGAGGCCGTCGCCGACGCGGTCGACCACGGCGAGCACCTGCTCGTCCAGGCCGGCACCGGCACCGGGAAGTCCCTGGCCTACCTGGTGCCGGCGCTCGCCCACGGGGACCGCGTGGTGGTCGCCACCGCCACCCTGGCGCTGCAACGCCAGCTGGTGGAGCGGGACTTGCCGCGCACGGTCGAGGCGCTGCACCCGGTGCTGCGTCGCCGCCCGCTGTTCGCGATGCTCAAGGGCCGCTCCAACTACCTGTGCCTGCACCGGGCCAACGAGGGCACCCCGAGCGACGAGGGCGAGGGCCTGTTCGATCCGGTGGACGCGCTCGGCGGCCCCACCGGGAAGCTCGGCCAGGAGGTGCTGCGACTGCGCGACTGGGCGGACGAGACCGACACCGGGGACCGCGACGACCTCAGCCCCGGCGTCTCGGACAAGGCCTGGGCGCAGCTGGCCGTCACCTCCAAGGAGTGCCTGGGCGCGACGCGCTGCGCGTACGGGCAGGAGTGCTTCGCGGAGAAGGCGCGGGAGCGGGCCAAGCTGGCGGACGTCGTGGTCACCAACCACGCGATGCTCGCGATCGACGCCATCGAGGGCGCGCCGGTGCTGCCCGAGCACGGGCTGCTGATCGTGGACGAGGCGCACGAGCTGGTCAACCGGGTCACCGGTGCCGCCACCGCCGAGCTCACCGTCGGCGCGGTCAACCGGGCGGTGAAGCGGGCGGCCCGGCTGGCCAACGAGAAGGCCGTGGACGCGCTGCAGGCCGCCGCCGAGAACTACCACGGCCTGATGGAGACCGCCCAGCCCGGCCGGGTCGAGGAACTGCCCGAGTACCTGGCGTACGCGGTCACCGCGATCCGGGACGCCGCCCGGCAGGTGATCACCTCGCTCGGCGAGACAAGGGACAAGGGGCTCAGCGACGAGGACGCGGTCCGCAAGCAGGCGATGGCCTCGGCCGAGACGCTGCACGAGACCGCCGACCGGCTGCTGGAGAACTCCGAGTACGACGTGATCTGGATCGAGCGGAGCGACCGCTACGGGCTGGGCACCGCCTCGCTGCGGGTCGCGCCGCTGAGCGTCTCCGGGCTGCTGCGCGAGGGGCTGTACAAGGAGCGCTCGGTCGTGCTCACCTCGGCCACGCTCAAGCTGGGCGGCGACTTCAACGGGGTGGCCGGCTCGGTCGGCCTGCCCAAGGAGGCCCGGCTGCCGGACGAGCGCACGCCCGGCGACAACCCCGAGACCGGTTTCGGGGAGGACGTCGTCCCGTACTGGCGGGGCATCGACGTCGGCTCGCCGTTCAAGTACCCCAAGCAGGGCATCCTGTACGTCGCCAAGCACCTCGCCGAGCCCGGGCGCGATCCGGAACGGCCGGACATGCTCGACGAGTTGGCCGAGCTGATCGGCGCGGCGGGCGGCCGGACGCTGGGGCTGTTCTCCTCGATGCGCGGCGCCCAGGCGGCGGCCGAGGCGATGCGGGAGCGGCTGGACCACCGGATCCTGCTCCAGGGGGAGGAGACGCTGGGGGAGCTGATCCGCGAGTTCGCCTCGGACGCCACGACCTGCCTGTTCGGCACGCTCTCGCTGTGGCAGGGCGTGGACGTGCCCGGCTCGGCCTGCCAGCTGGTCGTGATGGACCGGATCCCCTTCCCCCGGCCGGACGACCCGCTGATGAGCGCGCGGCAGAAGGACGTCGAACAGCACGGCGGGAACGGCTTCATGGCGGTCGCGGCGACGCACGCGGCGCTGCTGATGGCGCAGGGCGCGGGCCGGCTGGTGCGTGCGGCGGACGACCGGGGCGTGGTGGCGGTGCTCGACCCGCGGGTGGAGACCAAGCGGTACGGGAGCTTCTTCCGGTCCTCGATGCCGGAGTTCTGGTACACCACGGACCGCAACCAGGTGCGCCGCTCGCTGGCGGCGATCGACGCGTCGGCGGCGCCGGTGCGGCCGGTGGCGAAGCGGGGCTGAGGGCGGGCCTTCGGCCGGCTGAGGACGCTCGGCCGGCGCCGGGAACGACGGAGGGGCTCCCCGCTGACGCGGTGGAGCCCCTTCCCGGTGGGTGCCGCCCGAGCTGCGGACGCGCTGCGGGTGGCGCAGGCGTGCCGTGGGTGCCGCCGACCTGCCGCGGGTGCCGCCGCCGCCGTGAGTGTCGGAGACGCGCCCGTGCGTGCCGCAGACGCGCTGCGGGTGCCGGAGACGCGCCGTGGGTGCCGGAGGCCTGGCCGCCGCCGTTGCGGGCGGAGGCGGTGCGCCCGGCCGTCAGAGGCGGCGCAGGACCGCGACGACCTTGCCCAGGATGGTCGCGTTGTCGCCGTTGATCGGCTCGTACGCCGGGTTGTGCGGCATCAGCCAGATCCGGCCGTCCTCGCGCTTGAGCCGCTTGACGGTGGCCTCGCCGTCGATCATCGCGGCCACGATGTCGCCGTTCTCGGCGACCGGCTGGCGGCGGACGGTGACCCAGTCGCCGTCGCAGATGGCCGCCTCGATCATCGAGTCGCCGCGCACGGTGAGCGCGAAGAGCTCGCCCTCGCCGACCAGCTGGCGGGGCAGCGGGAAGACGTCCTCGACCGTCTGCTCGGCCAGGATCGGGCCGCCGGCGGCGATCCGGCCGACCAGCGGCACGTAGGAGGTGGACGGGCGGCCGGCCGTCTCGGCGGTGTTGGGGCGGGCGACCTCGACGCCGCGGACCTCGTAGGCGCGCGGCCGGTGCGGATCCCGGCGGAGGAAGCCCTTGCGCTCCAGGGCCATCAGCTGGTGGGCGACCGAGGAGGTGCTGGACAGGCCAACGGCCTGGCCGATCTCGCGCATGGACGGCGGGTAGCCCCGGCGCTGGACGGAGTCGCGGATGACCTCGATCACCCGGCGCTGGCGCTCGGTGAGGCCGGCCTCGTCGGTGCGGATCCCGGGGGGGCGGCCGGGCATCGCGCGGGCGGGGGAGGGGTGGGTGTCGTCCATCGCGGGGGTGTGTTCGATCGGCTGGTCGGGAACGCGGCTCGCGGTGGAGAGCGCGGGGCCGGAAAGGCGGTGGTCTTCGCTACGGTCCATGCTGATGTCCACGCTCTGCTGATTCACGGTGCGCTGCCCCACCTTGAACTGGGAGTGTTCCTGCACCGGGATGGTGTTGGTTTCGACGGTGTTCACGGCGGCCCCTCTCGACGGCTGTCCTCTCCCCTTTTCCAGCCCAACGCACCTCCTATCGAAAGGTTGCGCCAAACACACGTTCGAGTGAATTATTCGGGAGTTGGCTGACTCGATCAAGGCTTTGCTGTACATCGAGTAAACGTTCGACCGGATGTCGACGCCGGAAGTCTAATCGGCGTCGACACGCCTGGGGTGTCGCCTCCCCCCGAAACCTAGATGTAGTGGCTAGAGTCCTCCGCGTGCCCAGTACTAGTGGTCGCGTCACATGATCAGCTTGCCGAGGCCGGGGGCGCATCGCATAGACTCACCCGGTCCGCACGTCCTGCCAGGGAGGGATCCCCCGGTGCACTGCCCCTTCTGCCGGCATTCCGACAGCCGCGTTGTCGACAGCCGGACCACCGAGGACGGCAGCTGCATCCGCCGTCGTCGACAGTGCCCCGACTGCGGCCGCCGTTTCACCACCGTGGAGACGGCCGCGCTCATGGTCGTCAAGCGCAGCGGCGTCACCGAGCCGTTCTCCCGGCAGAAGGTCATCACCGGCGTCCGCAAGGCCTGCCAGGGCCGCCCGGTCACCGAGGACGCCCTCGCCCAGCTCGGGCAGCGGGTCGAGGAGTGCGTGCGCGCCAGCGGGAACGCCGAGCTGACCACCCACGACGTCGGGCTGGCCATACTCGGCCCGCTCAAGGAACTCGACGTGGTCGCCTACCTGCGCTTCGCCAGCGTGTACCAGGCGTACGACGGACTCGAAGACTTCGAGGCCGCCATCGCGGAACTCCGCGCCGAGCGGCCCGTCCCCGAGGCGGACGGCACCCCCGTGCCCGTTCCCGCCAGCGCGCCCTAGGCGGCGCCGGGGCCCCCGCCGGGGCCTCCAGCCAGTACCACACGGCCCTCCGGGGCCCCCGCGTGCCCGAAACCGGGGCACGGAACACAACGAACCGTGTGCGAGCAGGCGAGGTCTCCGGCTGCCCGCACACCGGAAGAACGAACCAGCGGTGCCCGGATTTTTCGGGGCACTTCGGGCGTTTGCCCAGGAGGAGGAGCGAGAAGTGACAGACACCACGAGCGGTTCCGCGCGCGGGTCGAAGTCCGAGAAGGCTGCGGCCAAGGGCGCGAAGGCCCCGAAGGGCGGTCTCCGGATGGAGCGCATCTACACCACTCCTGGCGTGCACCCCTACGACGCGGTCCGCTGGGAGCGGCGCGACGTCGTCATGACCAACTGGCGCGACGGCTCGATCAACTTCGAGCAGCGCGGCGTCGAGTTCCCGGACTTCTGGTCGGTCAACGCCGTCAACATCGTCACGTCGAAGTACTTCCGCGGCGCCGTCGGCACCCCGCAGCGCGAGTGGAGCCTCAAGCAGATCATCGACCGCGTGGTCCTCACCTACCGCGCGGCCGGGGAGAAGCACGGCTACTTCGCCACCGCGGACGACGCCGAGATCTTCGAGCACGAGCTGACCCACGCCCTCCTCCACCAGGTGTTCAGCTTCAACTCGCCGGTCTGGTTCAACGTCGGCACCAAGCAGCCCCAGCAGGTCAGCGCCTGCTTCATCCTGTCCGTCGACGATTCCATGGAGTCGATCCTCGACTGGTACAAGGAAGAGGGCATGATCTTCAAGGGCGGCTCCGGCGCCGGCCTCAACCTCTCCCGCATCCGCTCCTCCAAGGAACTGCTCTCCTCCGGCGGCAACGCCTCCGGCCCGGTCTCCTTCATGCGCGGCGCCGACGCCTCCGCCGGCACCATCAAGTCCGGCGGCGCCACCCGCCGCGCGGCCAAGATGGTCGTGCTGGACGTCGACCACCCGGACGTCGAGGCCTTCATCGAGACCAAGGTGAAGGAGGAGGAGAAGATCCGCGCCCTGCGCGACGCGGGCTTCGACATGGACCTCGGCGGCGACGACATCACGTCCGTCCAGTACCAGAACGCCAACAACTCGGTCCGCGTCAACGACGAATTCATGACCGCCGTCGAGAACGGCACCGAATTCGGCCTGCGCGCCCGCCTCACCGGCGAGGTCATCGAGACCGTCGACGCCAAGAAGCTGTTCCGCAAGATGGCCGAGGCCGCCTGGGCCTGCGCCGACCCGGGAATCCAGTACGACAGCACCATCAACCACTGGCACACCTGCCCGGAGTCCGGCCGCATCAACGCGTCCAACCCGTGCTCGGAGTACATGCACCTGGACAACTCCAGCTGCAACCTCGCCTCGCTGAACCTGATGAAGTTCCTGCGCGAGGACGACTCCTTCGACGCGGAGACCTTCGCCAAGGTCGTCGAGCTGGTCATCACCGCGATGGACATCTCGATCTGCTTCGCCGACTTCCCGACCGAGAAGATCGGCGAGACCACCCGCGCCTTCCGCCAGCTCGGCATCGGCTACGCCAACCTCGGCGCCCTGCTGATGGCCACCGGCCACGCCTACGACAGCGAGGGCGGCCGCGCCCTGGCCGGCGCCATCACCTCGCTGATGACCGGTACCGCCTACCGCCGCGGCGCCGAACTCGCCGGCGTGGTGGGCCCGTACGACGGCTACGCCCGCAACGCGGTCGCGCACCAGCGGGTCATGAAGCAGCACGCCGACGCCTCGCTGGACGCCGTCTCCTCCGACGAACTGGACGCCCCGGTCTGGCTCGCGGCCAACAAGACCTGGCAGGACGTGCTGCGCATCGGCGCGCAGAACGGTTTCCGCAACGCCCAGGCCTCGGTCCTCGCCCCGACCGGCACCATCGGCCTGATGATGGACTGCGACACCACCGGCGTCGAGCCCGATCTCGCCCTGGTGAAGTTCAAGAAGCTGGTCGGCGGCGGCTCGATGCAGATCGTCAACGGCACCGTCCCGCGCGCCCTCAAGCGCCTCGGCTACCAGGACGAGCAGATCGAGGCGATCGTCGCCCACATCGCCGAGCACGGCAACGTGGTGGACGCGCCCGGCCTGAAGACCGAGCACTACGAGGTCTTCGACTGCGCGATGGGCGAGCGCTCCATCTCCCCGATGGGGCACGTGCGGATGATGGCGGCGATCCAGCCGTGGATCTCCGGCGCGATCTCCAAGACGGTCAACATGCCGGCCGGCGCGACCGTCGAGGACGTCGAGGAGATCTACTTCGAGGCGTGGAAGATGGGCGTCAAGGCGCTCGCCATCTACCGCGAGAACTCGAAGGTCGGCCAGCCGCTCTCGGCCAAGAAGAAGGACGAGAAGGCGGCCGCGGCCGAGGCCCCCGCCGCGGTCGAGAAGGTCGTCGAGTACCGCCCGGTCCGCAAGCGCCTCCCCAAGGGCCGCCCGGGCATCACCACCTCCTTCACGGTCGGTGGCGCCGAGGGCTACATGACCGCCAACTCCTACCCGGACGACGGCCTCGGCGAGGTCTTCCTGAAGATGTCCAAGCAGGGCTCGACCCTCGCGGGCATGATGGACGCCTTCTCCATCGCCGTCTCGGTCGGCCTGCAGTACGGCGTGCCGCTGGAGACCTACGTCTCCAAGTTCACCAACATGCGCTTCGAGCCGGCCGGCCTGACGGACGACCCGGACGTGCGGATGGCGCAGTCGATCGTCGACTACATCTTCCGCCGCCTGGCGCTGGACTTCCTGCCGTTCGAGACCCGCTCGGCGCTCGGCATCCACTCCGTCGAGGAGCGCCAGCGCCACCTGGAGACGGGCTCCTACGAGCCACTGGAGGCCGAGGAGATCGACACCGAGTCGCTCGCCCAGTCCGCCCCCGTGGTCGCCAAGCCGGCCCCCGCCGTCGAGGCGCCCAAGCCGGCCCCGAAGCAGGCCCACAACTCCACGGAGCTGATGGAGATCCAGCTCGGCCTCAACGCCGACGCGCCGCTCTGCTTCTCCTGCGGCACCAAGATGCGCCGCGCCGGCAGCTGCTACCTCTGCGAGGGGTGCGGCTCCACCAGCGGCTGCAGCTGACCACCGGTGGTCGCCTCGGATGAGGTGACCACGAGGTGAGCCGCCGAGGGCGGGGCGAGGACATGACGTCCTCGCCCCGCCCTTGCCGCGTTCTCGGGGCGCTGACGGTCCTGGCTCGATCCTCTCCGCGTTCTCGGGGCGCTGACGGTCCTCGCTCGATCCTCTCCGTGTCCCCGGGCGCGCCGATGTCACGGACGGGGCCGGTGTCCGGTCGGTACTGGTGACGGCTGCGACCGAGAGGAACGGTGTGGTGATGGGAACGGTGCTGGTGACCGGGGCGACGGGGACCTTGGGCCGGGAGGTGGTGCGGCTGCTGGCGGCGCGTGGCGCCGCGGTGCGGGGGCTGAGCCGGCGGGCGCGGCCCGGGGGCGACGGTGTCGAGTGGGTGGTCGGGGACCTGGTGACCGGCGAGGGGATCGCCGAGGCGCTCGCCGGGGTGGAGACGGTGCTGGACTGCGCGACCACCCAGGGGAAGAAGGACGTGACCGGGGTCGAGCGGCTGGTGGAGCAGGCCCGGCGGGCAGGGGTCCGGCACCTGGCGTACGTGTCGATCGTGGGGATCGACCGGGTGCCGCTCGCCTACTACCGGGCGAAGCTCGCCTGCGAGCGGGTCGTGCGGGAGTCGGGGCTGGGCTGGACGGTGCTCCGGGCCACCCAGTTCCACGACCTGCTGCTGAGGTTCTTCGACGCGTCGGCGAAGCTGCCGGTGTTCCCGGTGGTGCGCGGCGCCCGGATCCAGCCGGTGGACGTCCGGGAGGTGGCCGAGCACGTGGCGGGTCTGGTGGGGGAGGGCCCGTCCGGCTACGCGCCGGAGGTGGGCGGGCCGCAGGTGCGGACACACCGGGACCTGGCCGAGGCGTACCTGCGGGCCGCTGGGCGCCGGCGGGTGCTCCTGCCGGTGCCGCTCCCGGGGCCGGCGGGCCGGGCGCTGCGGGCCGGCGGGCTCACGGCCCCGGAGCGGGCGGTGGGGCGGGGGACCTTCGAGGAGGCGTTGGAGCGGCGTTTCGGGACCGCTGATGTCAACCAGGGTTGACATCAGCGGTCACGTCAACCAAAGTTGACGGCATGAGCGACAGTGGAGATCTCGCGGCCGCCGCGAGCAGCCGCGACCCCGCCGTGGGGCTCCGGGCGGTCCGGGCGCTGCGCGATCTGGCGGACCGGCTGGAGAGCCTGCAAGTGGGCAACGCGCGTGCGCAGGGCTGGTCCTGGCAGCACATCGCGGTCTGCCTCGGGGTGACCCGGCAGGCGGTGCACAAGAAGTACGCCCGGCGCGGCGCCGGCCCGGACCAGGACGGAGACTGAGCGATGTTCGAGAGATTCACGGACCAGGCCCGGAACGTGGTGACCTCGGCCCACGAGGAGGCCGCAGCGCTGGGGCACGGGCACATCGGCACGGAGCACCTGCTGCTGGCCCTCCTCGGGGTGCCCGACGATCCGGCCGCCGCCGTCCTGATCGAGAGCGGCCTGGACCAGGAGACCGCGCGGCGGGCGGTGTGCGCGCTGCTCGGCCCGGGCGACGACGCCGCCGCGCTGGCCTCGATCGGGATCGACCTGGACGCCGTCCGGTCGTCGGTGGAGGCCGCCTTCGGGGAGGGGGCGCTGGACGCCCCCGGGGAGGAGGAGCCGAAGCGGCGCGGCTGGTTCCGATCGGAGCCGAAGGGCCGACGCGGTCGCTTCACGGGCCGGGCCAAGAAGGCGCTGGAGCTGTCGCTGCGGGAGTCGCTACGGCTGAAGTCGGGCCAGATCGCGGTCGGGCACCTGCTGCTCGGGGTGATCCGGGAGGGGGAGGGGCTCGGGGTGCGGGTGATCGTCGACCACGGGCTGGACCTGGGCGCCGTCCGGCAGGCAGTGGAGGCGAAGCTGGCCTGAGCGACGGTGCGGCACGGTCGATCGGGGTGCCTGTGACCTGCCTGTGGCCCCTCCTACCGACGCCCCTCCGGCTTCATCGGGCGGCCACCAGATGTCGCGGCCCGGTGCGGGTGACGTGCCTGAACGAGATGGCCCGTCAACTTGCCGCTTGAGGGCAAAGTCTGAATCGATATGATCGGCCGAAAGCGTGAACGGATCAGCCGCCCGGAGACGTTTCACGACGTCGCCGGGCGGTCTGGTATGCGCTCGACCCGCTGTCGGCGGCCGCGACCGTCGCCGATCCGCCGCCCGCGCCGCCGCCCGCCGACGTTGCCGAGGACCGCACCGATGAGAGAAGCCACCAGCCCCGAGGGTCAGCCGCGTCGCCGCCCGGCGCCGCGCACCGTCGCCCTCACGGCGGCCGCCGTCCTGCTGGCCCTGGTCGCCGGCCCGGTCGGCATCGGCCGGGCCCTGCACGCGAACCAGCCGCTGACCGCCCTGGCGGTGGGTGCCGTCACGGTGCTGTGGCTGATCGCGGTCGGCCTGGCGGCCCTCGGGGCCGAGCGTTCCCGCCGGCTGGCCGAGGACGTGGAGGCGCAGCGCCAGGAGGCGATGTCGGCCCTGGTCGTCGCAGGAACCGCCCGGCAGGCCGAGACGGCGGCCAAGGAACGTGCCACCGCGGCGCAGGCCGAACGGGACGCCGCCCGCGCCGAGCAGGCCCGTGCCGAGGCGGAGGTCGCCGCCGCACGCACCGAGCTGGACCGGCTGGGGGCCGAGCTCGAGGCGGCCCGGGCCGAGGTCGAGGCCGCGCGGGAGCAGGCCGCCGCCGAGCGGGCCGAACTGGACCGGGTCCCCGAGGGCGTGCTGCCCGACGTGGTGAAGAAGCTGCGTGGGGGCGCGTCCGTGGACAGTGCGCTGGCTGCGCACCGCAAGCACCCCCAGTACGCGCTGCTGCGCGCCGTCGGCGAGGAGATCGGCCGCGGCGAGCGGCTGCGGGCGGCCGCGCTGGCCGTCTGCGCGACCGCCGCCGGGCGGGTGCAGGCACTGGCCACGAGCATGCACGCCGAACTGCGGGAGATGCAGCACCGGCACGACGAGGAGGTCCTCGGCGACCTGCTCCGGCTGGACCACTCGACCGCCCAGGCGGGCCGGATGGCGGACGGGATCGCGGTGCTCACCGGAGCCCGCTCGGGACGCCGCTGGGCCAAGCCGATCGCGGTGGAGTCGGTGCTGCGCGGGGCGCTCGGCCGGATCGGCGCCTACCAGCGGGTGCGGCTGCACAACGCGAGCAGCGCGGCGGTCGCCGGATACGCGGCCGAGGGCGTGATGCACGCGCTGGCCGAACTGCTGGACAACGCCACCAACTTCTCCGCCCCGCCCGCCGAGGTGCACGTCTACGTCGAGGAGGTGCCGGCCGGTCTGGCGGTCACCGTCGAGGACAGCGGCCTGGGCCTGAGCGACAGTTGGCTGCGCCGGGCCGAGCGGGCCGTGTCCGCCGAGCCGCTGGACCTCGCCACGCTCTCCGCCGGCACCCGGCTGGGCCTCGCGGTGGTCGGCGTGCTGGCGCGCAAGTACGGCCTGCAGATCTCGTTCCGGCCGTCGGCACGCGGCGGCACGGGGGTGGTGATGCTGATCCCGCAGCAGCTGGTCACCCACCCGTCCCCGGCGTCCCTCCAGGCCCCCGCTCCCGCCGCGGGGTCCGCGCGCCAGGCGCCCGCCGTGGAGTCCGCGCGCCCGGCACTCACCCCCGCCCGCCCGGCGCCCGCCTCGCTGCCGCCGGCGCCCACCGCGCCGAGCACCGCCCCGGCGGTCCCGGCGCCCGCCCTCCCCGCCCGGAGCGCTCCAGCCCAGGGCGTTCCCACCCAGGGCGTTCCTGCCCAGGGCGTTCCCGCCGCGAGCCCGGCCGTGCCCGTGCGGACGACCGACAGCGGCCTGCCCCAGCGGCGCCGTGGGCAGACCCTGGCCACCACCACGGCGGCCGCCCCGCCCACCCCCGCCGCGCGGCCCGTACGGACCGACGCCGCGCGGGCCGCCGCCCGGTTCGGCGCCTTCCGCCGCGCCGCCCAGCCGGCGGTTCCCGTACCGGCCGCCGCGCCCGTACCGGCCGGCGAGCCGGCACCTGCGGCACCCGCGGCGTCCGCAGCGGCGGCGCCGACCGCGGACACCGACACCACGCCCGACGCTTCCCCCGTCACGAAGAAGGACTCCTGATGAGCAGCGCCACCGACCGCGACCTCGACTGGCTGTTGGACAACCTGCTGGCGGCAACCCCCGGCACCCGGCACGCCCTGGTCCTCTCCGCCGACGGCCTCAAGCTGTGCCACACCGACGGGCTGAGCGCCGACCAGGCCGACCAGCTGGCCGCGATCGCCTCCGGCCTGCAGAGCCTGGCGCACGGCGCCTCGATCGAGTTCGGCGACGGCAGCGGCGGCGTGCGGCAGTCGATGACCGAGTTCCACGGCGGCATCCTGTGCATCGTGGCGGCCGGTGAGGGCGCCCACCTCGCGGTGGTCACGGACGAGGACGCCGACGTGGGCGTCGTCGGCCACAACATGCACGGTCTGATCGAGCAGATCGGCGTGCACCTCAGCGCACCCGCCCGGGCTGAGTCCGCCGCCGGGGAGCCCGCCGGCGGGGAGGGCGGCGCCGGGGAGCCCGCCGCCACACAAGAGAGCGCCGGGATATGAACGGCGGGCCGGTGCTGCCGGGCCGGGACGACGACCCGGACCGCCTCTACACCATCACCGGGGGCCGCAGCCGTGCCCCGGAGAACGCCTTCGACCTGGTCACCCTGATCGTCGCGGAGCGGGAGCCGGTGCCCGGCATGCAGTCGGAGCACGCCCGGATCCTGCGGATGTGCGAGGCCCCGACCGCCGTCGTGGAGGTGGCGGCGGAGCTGGCGCTGCCCATCTCGGTGGTGAAGATCCTGCTCGGCGACCTGCTGGAGTCCGGGGCGGTCACCGCCCGCCACCCCCGGTTCGCGCCGAACAAGGCCCGGCTGCCCGACCTCGACACGCTGAAGCAGGTGCTGCATGGCCTCCAACGGCTCTGACCTCCAGGACGCCCGGCCCGCGGTGCGCACCCCGCTGCGGGCGACCGCCGACAACGCGCTGAAGATCGTCGTGGTCGGCGGCTTCGGGGTCGGCAAGACCACCCTGGTCAGCTCGGTCAGCGAGATCCGTCCGCTGAACACCGAGGAGGTGATGACCAGGGCGGGGGAGGGCATCGACCCGGCCGGCACCTGGGGCAAGCGCTCCACCACGGTCGCCTTCGACTTCGGACGGATCACCCTGTCCGAGCGCCAGGTGCTCTACCTGTTCGGCGCGCCCGGCCAGGAGCGCTTCTGGTTCCTCTGGGACCGCCTGTTCAGCGGCGCCCTGGGCGCGGTCGTCCTGGTGGACACCCGGCGGCTGGAGGATTCCTGGTACGCGATCGACCGGCTGGAGCACCACGGCACCCCGTTCATCGTCGCCCGCAACAACTTCGGCGAGCCCACCCACACCCTGGAGCAGGTCCGGGAGGCCCTGGACCTGCCGCCCGAGGTGCCGCTGGTGGACTGCGACGCCCGCGACCGGGAGTCCGGCAAGCGGGTGCTGATCGAACTCGTCCACCACCTGGCCGCCCTGGCAGGAGCGGCCGACGCGATCTACGAGGAGAGCACCCCGTGACCCAGCCCGCCGCCACCCCGCCCCCGGGCTGCCCGGCGCACGCCGGCGCCACGCCGCTGTACGGGCCGCGCTTCCAGACCGACCCGGCGCAGCTCTACCGCGAGCTGCGGGCCGCGCACGGGCCGGTCGCCCCGGTCGAGCTGGCCGGCGGCGTGCCCGCCTGGCTGGTGATCGGCTACCGCGAGCTGCAGCAGGTCACCGGCCAGCCGCAGCTGTTCGGCCGCGACTCCAGCCGCTGGCACGCCTGGGCGACGCTGCCGGAGGACTGGCCGCTGAGGCCGATGATGGCGCCGGTGCCGTCGATCCTGTACGCCGAGGGCGAGGAGCACGTGCGCCGCTCCCGCGCCGTCACCGACGCGCTGGCCGCGATCGACCCGTACGAGCTGCGCAAGCACTCCGAGGAGATCGCCGACCGGCTGATCGACGAGTTCGCCGGGCGCGGCGAGGCCGACCTGGTCGCCGAGTACGCGCACCGGATGCCGCTGCTGGTGCTGTGCCGGGTGCTGGGCCTGGACGAGGAGCAGGCGCCGCAGCTGATCGCGGCGCTGCTGGCCATGCTGGACGGCGGCGCGGACGCACCGGCCGGGGCCCAGCGGCTGCTGGAGCTGATGCTCGCCCTGGTGGAGGAGAAGGCCGAGCACCCGGGTGCGGACGTGGCCTCGCGGATGCTGGAGCACCCGGCGGGGCTCACCCACGACGAGGTGATGCGCGACCTGCGGGTGCTGCTGATCGCCGGCCACCAGCCGAGCTCGTACTGGATCTCCAACGCGCTGCGGCTGATGCTCACCGACGAGCGGTTCGCCGCCTCGCTGGCGGGTGGCCGGCGCAGCATCAGCCAGGCGCTCAACGAGGCGCTCTGGGAGGACACCCCGACGCAGATCTTCGCCGGCCGCTGGGCCGTGCGGGACACCCAGCTGGGCGGTCAGCGGATCGCCGAGGGGGACATGCTGCTGCTCGGTTTCGCCGGGGCCAACGCGGACCCGGCGGTCCGGCAGCCGGACGGCCGTCCGGCGGAGGGCAACCGGGCGCACATGAGCTACTCGTACGGCGAGCACGGCTGCCCGTTCCCGGCCCAGGAGGCGGCCGAGGTGATCGCCACCACGGCGATCGAGGTGCTGCTGGACCGGTTGCCGGACCTGCGGCTGGCGGTGGCCGAACACGCGCTGGTGTGGCGCCCCTCGGCCTGGGTCCGCGGGCTGGTCGCGCTGCCGGTCTCGTTCACTCCGGGCCAGCTGGGGTAGCGGGCACGTCTTGCGGAAACCGGGCCCGGGCAGCCAAGATCCACAGGACGTGCACAATCGTTCGAAGTTCCGGTACCCGAAAGAGAGTTGCCGCCGATGAGCGCTGCCCCGGCCCCGATCGCCCTCGACCCACTGGCCCGTGACAACGCGGCCGAGGGCGCCCTGCTGCGGGCCGCCGGCCCGGTGGTGCCGGTGGTGCTGCCGGGTGGGGTCGCCGCCTGGGCGGTGACCCGGCACGCGGCCGCCCGTGAGCTGCTCACCGACGCCCGGCTGGTGAAGGACGCCGGGCACTGGGCGGCCTACCAGCGCGGCGAGGTGCCGAAGACCTGGCCGCTGATCGGCCTCGCGGTGCCGGGCCCGAGCATGGTGACGACGGACGGCGCCGAGCACCGCCGGCTGCGGGCGCTGGTCGCCCAGGCCTTCACCCCGCGGCGGGTCGAGCTGATGCGCCCGCGGGTCGAGGCGATCACCCGTGCGCTGCTGGACGGCCTGGCGGCCGGGGAGCCGGTGGTCGACCTGAAGACCGCCTTCGCCTTCCCGCTGCCCATGACGGTGATCTGCTCGCTGCTGGGCGTGCCGGAGTCGGACCACGGCGTGCTGCGCGACCTGTACGAGCGGTTCTTCGGCATCAAGCCCGACCCGGCGGGCATCCAGGCGACCATCGCCGGGCTGAACGCCTTCGTCGACGACCTGGTGGCGCAGCGCCGTTCGGCGCCCGGCGAGGACCTGGCGAGCGCGCTGCTGGCGGCCGACACCGAGGGCGGGGCGCTCACCGACGCCGAGGCGGCGGCCACCCTGCGGGTGATCATCGCGGCCGGCCACGAGACGACGGTGAACCTGATCGGCAACGCCGTGCGGGCGCTGCTGACCCACCCGGACCAGCTGGAGCTGGTGCGGTCGGGGAAGGTGTCCTGGGACGCGGTGGTCGAGGAGTCGCTCCGCTGGACCCCGCCGACCAGCAACTTCCTGTTCCGCTTCGCGGCCGCGGACATCGAGGTCGACGGCGTGGTGGTACCGGCCGGCGAGCCGGTGCTGATCTCGTACAACGCGATCGGCCGGGACCCGCTGCAGCACGGGGTGACCGCGGAGCTGTTCGACATCACCCGGGAGCCGACCCGCCACCTGTCCTTCGGGCACGGCCCGCACGTCTGCCCGGGGGCGCCGCTGGCCCGGCTGGAGGCGGGGATCGCGCTGCCGGCGCTGTTCGAGCGGTTCCCCGCGCTGTCGCTGGCGGTGCCGGACGCCGAGCTGCGGCCGAGCCCGACGCTGGTGGTGAACAGTCTGCTGGAGCTGCCGGTCCGGCTGGTCTGACCCGTGGTGGCGTCGCGGCCCCGTCCGGTTTTTCGGGCGGGGCCGTCGGCGTGATCGGGCCGGGGGCTGCCGGTGTGATCGGGCCGGGGGGCTGCCGGTGTGTCGGGAGGTGGCTGTCGGTGTGATCGGGGGCGGTCGCCGGTGTGATCGGGGGGTGGCTGTCGGTGTGATCGGGAGACGGCCGCCGGCGTGATCGGGAGACGGCCGCCGGTGTGATCGGGAGGCGGCCGCCGGTTTCCGGAGTCGCTGGTCGGGTGCCGGCGGACGAAGGTCGACCATGGACCTTGGCGGCGGCCGATGGCTGCGTTAACGTCGTCGAATCGGTTCAGCCGTCGCTCGTCCGCGATCTCCGTACGCCCATCTCAGGTACAGCGCAACGTCGTTCACCCCACGTCGACAGCACGCCCTGACGAGGAGTACCGCATTGGCCCTCAACCCGACCGCGTCATCACGGAGTTCCCGCCGCCGACTGGCCGCAGCCCCAGCCCTGTTGGCGGCACTGGCCCTGACCGCGGCCTGCTCGAACAGTTCCGGCGGTTCGGGCGGTGGTGACGGAGCAGCCCAGACCCTGACCGGTGACTGCGCCAAGTACCAGCCGTACGCCGGACATTCGGGCACCACGGTGACGATGTTCGCCTCCATCCTCAGCCCGGAGTCGGACAACCTGGAGAAGTCCTGGGCCGACTTCAGCAAGTGCACCGGGATAAAGATCAGCTACGAGGGGTCCAACGACTTCGAGTCCCAGCTGCCGGTCCGGGTGGCCGGCGGCAACGCACCGGACTTCGCGATCGTCCCCCAACCGGGCCTGCTGGCGCAGATGGTCAAGAGCGGCAAGGTCGTCAAGCCGCCCGCCCAGACCGTCGCCAACCAGGAGAAGTGGAGCCCGGTCTGGAAGACGTACGGCTCCGTCGACGGCACCTTCTACGCCGCCCCGATGAGCGCCAACATGAAGTCGCTGGTCTGGTACTCGCCGAAGGCCTTCAAAGCGGCCGGCTACGAGGTGCCGAAGACCTGGGCGGACCTGGTGGCGCTCAGCGACCGGATCGCCAAGGCGGGCGGCCCCAAGCCCTGGTGCGGCGGCATCGCCTCCGGCACGGCCACCGGCTGGCCGGCCACCGACTGGTTGGAGGAGGTGGTGCTGGGCACCTACGGCGGCGAGGTCTACGACCAGTGGGTGGGCCACCAGGTGAAGTTCTCCGACGAGAAGGTCACCACGGCGATGCGGACCGTCGCCGACTGGATGCAGAACCCGGCCTGGGTCAACGGCGGTTACGGTGACGTCAAGTCGATCGCCACGACCACCTTCCAGGACGCGGGAGCGCCGATCCTCACCAACAAGTGCGCCATGCTCCAGCAGGCCTCCTTCTACGAGGCCCAGTGGCCCAAGGGCACCAAGGTCGGCCCGGACGGCGACGTCTTCGCCTTCCACCTGCCCGCCGTGAACCCGTCGGTCGCCAACCCGGTCGAGGGCGGCGGTGAGTTCCTGGCCGCGTTCTCCAGCCGGCCCGAGGTGCAGGCCGTGCAGAACTACCTGTCCAGCTCGGACTGGGCGAGCAGCCGGGTGAAGACCGCGCCCGGCTGGGTCTCGGCCAACCAGGGCGTGGACAAGAGCCTCTACACGGACCCGATCGACAAGCTCTCGGCGGAGGCGCTGACCGACCCGAGCGCGACCTTCCGCTTCGACGCTTCCGACCTGATGCCCGCGGCCATCGGCTCCGGGCAGGAGTGGAAGTCGCTGACCGCCTGGTTCGCCGAGGGGCAGTCGATCCAGAAGACCGCCGCGGACATCGACGCCGCCTGGCCGAAGTAGGACGGCCGGGCCCGGGCGGGCTCGCCCGGGCCCGTTCGGGCCGCCGGGTCGCCGGGTCGGCCGGGTCGTCGGGCCGATCGGACTCGCCCGGGTCGTCGGGCCGATCGGACTCGCCCGGGCCGTCGGGCGCCGCGGGCGCGTCGGGCGCGCGTACGAGGACCACCTGCCGAGGGCGGTGCGGGGCCACCCCCCCCCCCCCCCCCCCCCAGTCCCACAACCCCCCGCTAAGGAGTGGGGGGACACCCAACCGGGATACCGGGGCCCCCCCGGCCGCGACCCCGACGGGGCCCGCCCTGCGTGTGCGGCAACCGGGGCTGCCTCATCTCGGCACCCGCACCGCCCGCCCCTTCCCCTCACCCACCGGATCCGAAGGGACGTACAGCCATGCCGGTATCCGGCTCCCCGCCGTCCGTCGACCCGTCGGTCGCCGACCCCCTGGCCGCGGGCACCCTGGGCGACGCGGCGGTCAAGTTCGGCAACAGCATCGGCGCGATCGCCGGCTTCCTGGGCATCCTGCTGGTGATCTTCCTGGTGGCCGGTCGGGCCCGGGGCCGCCTGGCCCGACCGTTGGCCGTGCTGGTGTTCCTCGGGCCCGCCGTGGTGCTGCTGGCGGTCGGGTTGGTGGTGCCGCTGGTGCGGACCGTCTACCTGAGCCTGCAGAACTCCGACGGCAGCCGCTTCGTCGGCGGCGAGAACTTCGGCTGGGCCTTCACCACGGACTCGGTCCGGCAGGTGCTGCTCAACACCCTGTTGTGGCTGGTGGTCGCGCCGCTGGCGGCGACCGGACTGGGCCTGGTGCTGGCGCTGCTGGTGGACCGGATGCGCGGTCAGGCGGTGTACAAGTCGCTGATCTTCATGCCGATGGCGATCTCGCTGGTCGGCGCCTCGATCATCTTCAAGTTCGTCTACGAGGCGCGCGGGAAGGACCAGCCGCAGATCGGGCTGCTCAGCCAACTCGCCCATGCGGTCGGCTGGTCGGATCCGCCGAACTGGCTGCTCAGCCAGCCGCTGAACACCTTCCTGTTGATGGTGGTCATGGTCTGGGTGCAGACCGGTTTCGCGATGGTGGTGCTGTCGGCGGCGATCAAGGCGATCCCGGCCGAGGTGACGGAGGCGGCCCGGTTGGACGGCGCGACCGGCCTGCGGCTGTTCTGGTCCGTCACCGTGCCCATGATCCGGACCACGGTGATGGTCGTGCTGACCACCGTCATGATCATCACCCTGAAGGCCTTCGACATCGTCCGCACCATGACCGGCGGCAACTTCGGCACCCAGGTGCTGGCCAACGAGATGTACTCGCAGTCCTTCGTGCAGTTCAACGACGGACGGGGCAGCGCCCTCGCGGTCCTGCTGTTCCTGGCGGTGCTGCCGCTGGTGGCCTACAACATCATCCAGCTGCGGAGGGAGCGTGAGGTGCGGTGAGCGCTCGTGAGGAGGAGGAAGCGGCGGCGGTCGGAGCGGGGTCCGGCGGGGGGCCGGAGGCGGGCGCGGCCGGCGCGGTGGACGTGGCGGACGCGGTGGGCGCGACGGCCGACGGGGATCGGGCGGCCGGCAGGCGTCGGGAGGCCGGCGGGGATCGGGAGGCCGGCGGGGATCGGCCGGTCGGCCCGGGTCCGCTCGGCCGGAAGCCCGCGGGCCGTCGCGGCGGTGCGGGGAGCCCCGTCCGGAAGGCCTTCAGCAGCCCGCTGGCCTCGGCGTTCGTGATCGCGATGACGGTGCTCTGGACGATCCCGACCCTCGGCCTGCTGGTCACCTCGCTGCGCCCCAAGCAGGACGTGACCGCCGATGGGTGGTGGAACGCCCTGCTGCACCCCGACTTCGGCCTCGGCAACTACCACGCGGTGCTGTTCGAGGGCGGCTCCGGCGTCTCCACCGGTCTGATGCCCTTCCTGGTGAACTCGCTGGCGATCAGCGTCCCGGCCACCCTCTTCCCGCTGGTGCTGGCGGCGATGGCGGCCTACGCGCTGGCCTGGGTGCGGTTCCGGGGGAGCGACGCGGTGTTCTTCACGGTGTTCGCGCTCCAGGTCGTGCCGCTCCAGATGGCGCTGATCCCGCTGTTGCGGCTGTTCTCCAGCGGGGCGCACCTGGGCTCCCTGACGCTGATCCCGGCGGTGGACCTGAAGGGCAGTTACGCGCCCGTCTGGCTGGCGCACACCATGTTCGCGATGCCGCTCGCGGTGTTCCTGCTGCACAACTTCATCGCCCAGCTGCCGCGTGACCTGATGGAGGCGGCGGTGGTGGACGGCGCCTCGCACTTCAAGATCTTCCGGTCCATCGTGCTGCCGTTGTGCGCTCCGGCGCTGGCCTCGTTCGCGATCTTCCAGTTCCTCTGGGTCTGGAACGACCTGCTGGTGGCCCTCACCTTCGCCGGCGGCACGCCGGAGGTGGCACCGATGACGGTCCGGCTGGCGCAGCTGTCCGGTTCGTTCGGCGGCCGCTGGGAGCTGCTCACGGCCGGGGCGTTCCTGTCGATCATCGTGCCGCTGATCGTCTTCTTCAGCCTCCAGCGGTACTTCGTCCGCGGGCTGCTGGCCGGGTCGGTCAAGGGGTAGAGCAGGTGATCGGAGGGTTCTGAACACGTTCAGTACTGACTTTTGAACTTGTTCAGAATGGTCTAGAGTCGGCAGCGGTCGAGGCGCACGGCGCCCCGGCCGCCGGGCCAGCGCGCCCACCGGGCGGACGACCCCGAGGGTGGCTTCCGCATGCCCGCCGACCACTGAGGGGGACTCACGTCAGGTCCGTCCACGCCTGCCCCGACCGATCCGCTACCCGCTGCCTGGCACCGCCCGACGGGCCCCTTCCGGTCGCCCGGCGTGCCCGTGCCCTCGCACGGAGACCGGCTGCGCCGCACGGCGCCCGACCACCGGGCGGCGGCCACGTCCCGCGTCCTCCTGGCGGCCCTGGCCACCGGCCTCCTGACGGCCTGGCTGCTGTACGACGGCGTCGGTGCCAACCTGCTGATCTGCGGCGCCGCCACCGCCGTCGGGGCCGGTGTCGTCGCCCGAGGAGCCGGGCGCCGGATCCGGCCGTGGACGGTGGTCTGGAGCCTGCTCGCCCTCGCCCTGCTCGCCGTCCCGGCCCTGTGGGACGCCGGCCCGGCCGCCCTGCTGGCCGTCGCGGGAGCGCTCGGACTGGCCTCGCTGGCGCTGCACGGCGGGCGGCGCTGGGCGGGAGTGCTGTTGGCGCTGCCCGCCGCCGTCTGGCAGCCGGTACCGGGCGTGGCCTGGGCCTGGAGCGGCCTGCGGGGGAGGGGCCTCCCGGGCCGGGCCCGGATCGTCCCGGTGCTCAAGGCGCTCGCCGTCGCCGCCGTTCTGCTGACCGTCTTCGGCCTGCTGTTCGCCAGCGCCGACGTCGGCATGGCGGACCTGCTGAGCGACCTCAGCCCCAGCGTCGACTTCGGTCAACTGCCACTGCGGGCGCTGCTGTTCCTGGCCGGCGCGGTCACCGCACTCGGCTTCGCGCACACCGCAGCCGGTCCGCGCCGCTGGGACCGCATGACCGCCGCCCCGGGGCGGGAACGGCGCCGTCTGGAGTGGGCCCTGCCGCTGGTCGCGCTCGACCTGCTGTTCGGCGCCTTCGCCGTGATCCAGGCCGTGGTGGTGCTCGGCGGGGCCGACGCCGTGCTTCGCGACACCGGCATGAGCCGCTCCGAGTACGCGCGGCAGGGCCTCTGGCAGCTGAGCGCGATCACCGCGCTGACCCTCGTCGTGGTGGCCGTCGCCAAGCGGTGGGCCCCGCGCACCACACCCGGCGACCGCCGGGTGGCCAGGGTCCTGCTCGGGCTGCTCTGCCTGCTCGCGCTGGTGGTGGTCGCCTCGGCGCTCGGCCGGATGTGGTTCTACGTCGACGCCTCCGGGCTCACCCGGCTGCGGCTGTGGGTGCTGGTGGTCGAATCCTGGCTGGGCGTCGTCTTCCTGCTGCTGATCACCGCCGGGCTCACCCGGCGCGCCGACTGGCTGCCGCGCGTCGTCGTCCTCAGCGGCATGCTCACCGTCGCGGTGTACGGGCTGATGGGGCCGGACTCGATCGTCGCGGAGCAGAACGTCGACCGCTTCGAGCGCTCGCAGCAGATCGACCTGCGCAACGTCCGCGAACTCTCCGCGGACGCGGTGCCCGCCCTGGACCGTCTCCCCGAACCCCAGCGGACCTGCGCGCTGCAGCTGATCCGCACCGACCTGGCGGGCCACTCCCCGGGCTGGTACGCCACCAGCCGCTCCGCCGAGCAGGCCCGCGGGATCCTGACCGCCCGGCCGTTGAGTGACGGGGGCTCCGATGGCGCGACCGCCTGCGCGTGGGCGGGGCTACGGGTCGGGCCGAACTCCTGACGGACGGAATGGACGGATGGGCGGACGAACGGGTGGGTGTTCGGACGGGCACTTGGGCGGGGGCTTGAGCGGGCGGACGGGTGGGCGGACGGCCTGACAACCGGCCCGGCCCGGTCCGGCGTGGCTCGGCGCGGTCTTGCCCGGCCCGGCCTTGGCCGCCCCGGCCCGGCGTCGCTCAGCTTGGCCCGGCACTGCCCGGCCCGGCGCACGAAACGGGCCCGCCGGGGGCGAGGTGCTCCCGGCGGGCCCGTACGGTCTGTGGCGCCGCGGTCGTGGTGGCGCTGGTGCGCCGCTGTCCTTCCGTCGCGGCTCAGTGCATCGCCACGCTGGCGGAGTCACCGCTGGGCAGGTCGCTGGCCTTCGCCTTGATCACGAAGAGGGCGATCAGCAGGGCCACCCCCGCGAGTGCCGCGCCGACGATGAAGCCGTGCGAAATCCCCTGGGCGAGGACGGAGTTGGCGGGATCGGTGCCCGGGAGGAACTCGTGGTGCTGCTGGAAGTAGCCGAGCTCCGTGGGGGATGCGCTCTGCATGAACCCCGGCAGCTGGGCCTTGGCCTCGGCCGTCGCGTAGTGCGCGAACACCGTGGTCAGGATCGACAGGCCGAGCGAACCACCGATCTGCTGCATCGAGTTGAGCAGGCCGGAGGCGGCGCCGGTCTCCTCGCCCGGCACACCCGCGACCGAGAGCAGCATCACCGGGACGAAGATCAGGCCCATGCCGAAGCCGAAGACCACCGTGGGGCCGAGCACCCCGTCCAGGTAACCGCTGTCCTTGTCCATCTGGGTCAGCCAGGAGAGGCCGATGGTGACCAGCAGCGCGCCGCCCGCCATGAACGGCTTCGGCCCGTACTTGACCTGCAGGGCCGAGGCGATCTGCGCGGCGATGATGATTGCGACGCTGATCGGAAGGAACGACACGCCCGCCTTGAGCGGCGAGTAGCCGAGCGGTCCCTGCACGAACAGGACGACGTAGAAGAAGATCCCGAACATGGCCGCGGCCAGGCAGAGCATCATCACCAGGCCGCCGGTGCGGTTGCGGTCGGCGAACAGGTGCAGCGGGGTGATCGGCTGGGCGGTGCGGTTCTCGATCACGAAGAAGGCCGCCAGCAGGATCGCGCCCGCCGCGAAGGAGCCGAGCGTGATGCCGTCCGACCAGCCGTCCGAGGCGGCCCGGATGAACCCGTAGACCAGGCCGACCAGACCGAGCGTGGAGGTGAGCGCGCCGGGCACGTCGAAGCGGCCCGGGTGGCGCTCGGACTCGGCGATGTAGCGCGGCGCGGCGATCGCGATCAGGATCGCGATCGGCACGTTGACGAAGAACACCCAGCGCCAGTTCAGGTACTCGGTGAGCACACCGCCGGCCAGCAGGCCGATCGCCGCACCCGAGCCGGCCACCGCCGAGAACACCCCGAACGCCTTGTTGCGTTCGGGTCCTTCGTCGAAGTTGGTGGCGATCAGGGCGAAGGCGGTCGGTGAACAGATCGCGCCGCCGATGCCCTGGAGCGCGCGGGCCGCCAGCAGCAGACCGCTGTCCTGCGCCAAGCCGCCCAGCAGCGAGGCCAGGCCGAACAGCAGGGTGCCGAAGATGAACACCCGGCGGCGGCCCAGGATGTCACCCGCACGACCGCCGAGCAGCAGCAGGCCGCCGAAGGTCAGCGTGTAGGCGTTGATGACCCAGGACAGGTCCGTGGTCGAGAAGTTCAGCGCGTCCTTGATGTGCGGCAGCGCGATGTTCACGATGGTCGCGTCGAGCACGACCATGAGCTGCGTGGCCGCGATGACGGTCAGGGTGATGCCCTTTCCCCGACCTTGGCGGCCCTTCGGTGGTGCGTTCTTGCTGAGCGTGTCGGAGATGGCCATGGATGCTTCCCCCTGCTGGCTACGTGCTCGGTGACTCGGTGACTCGGTGCTTGCTGTTCTGGCGCTCGGCGTTTCGGTGCTTGCCGATTCGGTGCTCGGTGTTCGGTGAGCCGGCGTTCCGTGATCCGGTGTTCGCTGGCTCGGTGCTCGGTGCTCGTTGGCTCAGTGCCCGGTATCCGGCCGAACGCGGGTCCGGTCTGCTGCTGTGCGCGGACACGGGCGGGTCGCTGCGCGGCGCGCTGCGGGCTGGGAAGGAACGGTCCCGTTCACTAATCTGGAAGATATCCTGGGCAAGATAGTGAACGCAAGCGTTCCTTAAGGGCGGTGGCGATGGAACGGTTGGTGCGGCGACTCACGGCGGACCGGGCATCCGGTCGGGCGGCCGCCCGACCGGCGGACGGCGCGGTTCGGTCGTCCGCGATGCCGGCGGTTCCGGGGCCGGCGGCATCGCCGCCCGTGGTCCCGGTGGCGCTCGCGGGGGTGTCGGACGGGGAGCCGGAGCCGCGTTGCGCGGTGCGGGCCGCCCGGGAGGCACTGGCCCGGCCCGCGCGGCGCCGGGGGAAGGAGTTGGAGAACGCGATCTTCGAGGCCGCGCTCGACCAGCTCACCTCCGGCGGTTACGCGCGACTGACGATGGAGGGCGTCGCCGCTGCGGCACGGACCGGGAAGGCCGCGCTCTACCGGCGTTGGGCGTCCAAGATGGAACTCGTCATCGACGCCCTGGACTCCACTCTCCCACGTCCTCACGGCGTCCCCGACCTCGGGTCGGCCAGGGCCGAATTGCTGCACCTCGTCGAGCTGTTCACCGATGCGATCGGCTCCCGGGCGGGTGCCGCGCTGCACGTGCTGATGGGCGAGCTCTCCCAGCAGCAGGCCGAGGTGTGCAAGGACTTCATCGTGCAGCGGGTGATGGAACCGACCAAGGACGCCATCCTGGACATCCTCCGCCGGGGCGCCGAGCGCGGCGACGTCCGGCCCGGAGCGGTCAGTCCGCTGGTGGCCGACGTCATACCCGCGATGCTGCTGTACCGGGTGAAGATCCACGACCGGGAGATGGCCCCCGACTTCGCGGCCCGGCTGATGGACGACGTGCTGGTGCCGCTGATCCGGCAACCGTAGGGCTGCCCGGTCCGGGGCGGGGGTCGGGCGGGGCCTGGTCCGGGACGGGGGTCGGGCGGGGCCTGGTCCGGGACGGGGGTCGGGCGGGGCCCCGGCCCGGGGTGGGGGCGGGGCCGGGTGGGGCCCGGTCCGGGTCGGGGCGGGTGGGGCCCCGTCCCGGGGTGGGGCCAGGGCGGTGCCGGTCCGGGTGTCGGGTCGTGAAGGGCCGGTTCTGGGCGCTCGTAAGACGGCTTAGGCTGGAGGCTGTCCCCAGTGGAAAGGGGCTGTTTGCCGAACGGAGCCCCTGCGATGCCCATCGTCCCGCCGACGCACTCCGTCGAACGCTCGCTGCGCCGGGCCGGCGCAAAGGTCGTGGTCGGCCTGGACGAGGTCGGACGAGGTGCCTGGGCCGGGCCGGTCACCGTCGGTGCGGCCGTCACCGGACTGCGCAGGGCGCCCGAGGGGCTGACCGACTCCAAGCTGCTCACCGAACTGCGCCGTGAGGCGCTGGCGCCGGTGCTCGCCGACTGGGTCACCGCGTACGCGCTGGGGCACGCTTCGCCGCAGGAGTGCGACGAGCTGGGCATGACGGCGGCGCTGCGGCTGGCCGCCGTCCGCGCGTTGGAGGCGCTTCCGGTCGAGCCGGACGCGGTGATCCTGGACGGCAAGCACGACTACCTCGGCGGCCCCTGGCGGGTGCGCACGGTGATCAAGGGCGACCAGTCCTGCATCTGCGTCGCCGCCGCCTCGGTGCTCGCCAAGGTCCACCGCGACGGCCTGATGGCCGAACTGGGGGAGGCTCACCCCGAGTACGGCTTCGCGGACAACGCGGGCTATCCGTCCCCGGTGCACCGCGCCGCGCTGGAGGAGCACGGTCCCACCGAGTTGCACCGGCTCTCCTGGGCCTACCTGGACGCCCTGCCGAAGTGGCGGCACCTCAAGCGCATCAGGGACCTTCCCGGTGCGGCTCAGGGGTCCGCTGACGAACAGCTGGTGCTCGGTTTCTGACAGTCCGTCTGGAATTGCCCCAGCCATGGCGGGTGGGGGTCCGGTGGCCAAGGGGTGGGGCGCCCGTGCGCGTCCGACCGGCATTTGATAGATATCCGGGTATGCCTGTCTTCCCCGAGGAGCCGGAGATTCACGAGAGCCTCCCGGGCCCCGGCGTTCCCTTCCCCCGCGAGTCGGACGCACAAGCCCTCCACGCGCCTGCCACCGGCAGCGTGCCCACCACCGCACCCGCCACCGTCACCGCCGCGCCGGCCCCGGTGCCCGGCCCCCGGCCGGCGCCACCGCGCCCGGCTCCGCCGCGCGCCGACCGCTCGGGCCCGCCGCGCCTGATCCCCAAGCCGGGGCCCGCACCGCGCCGGCCGGCCGCCCCCGTGCCGCAGGTCGAGGTCCAGCGGATCGCCGCCGCCCCGGCCCAGGCGCTCGAGCGGGCCGACGACGCGGTCGACCTGCTGCTGGACTCCGGCCGGAACCCGGGCGACATCCTGGTGCTGACCGTCGGCGACGCCCACCCCTGGCAGCAGCACGAGCTCTCCTTCGGTGAGGAGCGCTACTGGGCGCAACTCGCCGAGGGCGGGGACGTGTTCTACGCCGACGCCGCGCTGACCCGCCCGGTCCGCCGCGAGGTGGTCGTCCTGGTGGTCAACGGAGGTTCGGCCGCCCGGGCCGCCGACGCCTACACCAAGGCGCTCGGCCACGCGACCGCGCTGCTGGTGGTCTGCGGAGAGGCCGGCCCGACCGCTGCCGGAGTGTCCGGCGGCGCGCCGGGGCGCCCGGTCAAGGCCTGACCGGGCCGAGGCCGACAGAACCCGGGTCTGACAGGCCCAGGTCTGACTGCCAGGGACCGACAGCCGTTCCCGCCCCGGGCTCGGTGCCGTACGGCGCCGAGCCCGGGGTCCGTCCGAAGCGCTCGCCGCACAGCTTCGACGGAACGGGGCTTATTGCCGACTCCTCAGCCACCTGGTGCCGACCCGTCGTCCACCACTCGGCCGACGGGTGCGGCGCCCTGTCGTCCCGCCGACTCCCGCAGCGCGGCTTTCCGTGCCCGCCTCTCAGCGGGTGCCGGTGCGGCGGCTCGACTCGACGGCCGTGACCCGCGCCGGGGCCCACGGGGTCTCGGAGGGGTGGGCGCGCTGCGGACCGTCCACGCGCTTGGTCTGCTCGGCCGCCTGCTGCCGGGCACGCCGTCGGCGCGGAGCGTCGTCGAGCGCCGATCTCGGAGGCAGCTCGGTCACGGTGTGCACCGGTCCTTCCGCCCATGAACCGGCGTGCGGGTGGCGCCCGCTGCGCCCTTCGCCGAGGATCTGCCAGCCCGCCGGGGTGAGCCCGATGTACGAGCCGCAGCGCAGCCCGTGCAGCGCGGACGCGTCCCGCAGCGCCCACATCCAGGCCCCGTCCTGCTCGGTCCAGCCGGGGGCGCCCTCGCGGCAGCGCAGCAGCACGGCCGTGCGGGTCGGCTCGGGTCGTCGCAGGTCGTGCGGAGTGATCCGGCGCAGGTGTGCCAGCACGTCGTTCCGGTGCTGCCAGCCGTCGGTGTCGTGCGGCCAGGGCGTGAACGAGGCCGAGGCGGCCAAGTGGTGGCTCGCGTCCAGGACACCGACCACGACCGTCCCCGGCTGGGGCAGGTGGCGCTGGTGCAACTCCAGGACGAATGCGCGCGGATCGCGTAGCAACGGGACCCCCGAGGCGGTCCAGGTCTCCAGGTCGAGCAGCCGTCTTGGCGCCGGCCTCCCGGAGAGGGGATGTTGACCTCGGTCGATACCGTTGACCACGATCCTCCTTCCTGGCCCGTGGGCGGGCGGGCGCCTGCGTACACCGAAGGACGGATCCAGCGGATCGGGTTTCGGGTACCTCCCAATTCTCGGGGTAACGGGGGCGGACCGGCAATGATGAAATGATGAACGCCACCCGATAGCCCATGTTCTGTCGGATATGTTCCACAACTGCCCGAGCGTCGCGGAGACGCCGCACAGCCTTGATCCACATCGCGCAAAAGGTGCGGTGAAGCCCCTTCGGCATGGCGCGCTCTCCTTTCTCGGGTCGGTCCGCCGCGTGATCGGAATCCCCTGGCAGCCCCCTTTCGTTAGGCCATTCGAGTGATGCAGTTGGTTACCCAGTCGGTGGCGACGGTCGTGCTGGCGGTCGTGGTGGCGGTTGGTGACCGCCCTGGCCGGGTGGCCCGGCCCTGCGGCGGCCCGACGCCGCCCGCTCAGCCCTGCACGGCCAGGACCAGTGGCAGCACCGCGCTCGCCCCCGCCCGGCGCAGCAGCCGGGCGGCCACGGTGACCGTCCAACCCGAGTCGACGAGGTCGTCGACCAGCAGCACCGGCCCGCCGGCCGCCGCCACCGCCTGCTCCAGCTCCGGCGGCAGTACCAGCGCCCCGGCCAGCGAGTGCAGCCGTTGGGCGCTGTTGCTGCGGGCTCCGTGCGGCGGCAGGCCGCCCGCGTACTCGATCCGGCCGAGCAGCGGCAGCCGACCGATCTCGGCGATCCGTGCGGCGAGAGTTCCGACCAGTCGGGGGCGGGTGGCGGAGGCCATGGCCACCACGCCGACGGGCCGGTCCAGCCGGGCGCCGTCCGTGGTCGCCGGCCCGGCCCAGCCGCCCGGGCCGCGCGCCCAGTCGGCCAGCACCGCCACCAGCGCGTCCACCGCCTCGCCGGGTACCGGCACGTCCGGTGCCTGCTCGGCCAGCAGGGTGCGCAGCCGGTTGCCCCAGCCGATGTCGGAGAGCCGGCCGAGCGCCCGCCCCGTCTCCGCCTGCTCGCCCGCCGGGATCCGGCCCTTGAGCGGCACTCCGAGCGCATCCATCCCGGTGGGCCAGAGTCGGCGGGGCTCGAAGCTCACCCCCGGGCGGCCGAGCGCGGCCCGGGCCGCGGCCAGCGTCTCGTCGGAGACCTCCGGGGTGTGCAGGGGGCCCGCGCAGTTGTCGCACCGCCCGCACGGCGCGGCCTGCTCGTCGTCCAGCTGGCGGCGCAGGAACTCCATCCGGCACCCGGTGGTGGCCGCGTAGTCGCGCATCGCCCGCTGCTCCGCCTCCCGGGAGGCCGCCACCTTGGCGTAGCGGGCGGTGTCGTACTCCCAGCTCTGCCCGGTGGCCGTCCAACCGCCCTTGACCCGGCGGACGGCGCCGTCCACGTCCAGCACCTTGAGCATGGTCTCCAGCCGGGCGCGGCGTAGGTCCACCCGGGGCTCCAGGGCGGCGGTGGAGAGCGGCCGGCCGGCCTCGGCCAGGGCGTCGATGGTGCGGCGCACCTGCTCCTCCGGTGGGAAGGCCAGCGACGCGAAGTAGCGCCAGATCGCCTCGTCCTCGCGCCCGGGCAGCAGCAGCACCTCGGCCCGGTCCACACCGCGCCCGGCCCGGCCGACCTGCTGGTAGTAGGCGATCGGCGAGCTGGGCGAGCCCAGGTGGACGACGAAGCCGAGGTCGGGCTTGTCGAAGCCCATGCCGAGCGCGGAGGTGGCGACCAGCGCCTTGACCCGGTTGGCCAGCAGGTCGGCCTCGGCGGTGCGGCGCTCGGCGTCCTCGGTGCGGCCGGAGTAGGAGGCCACCGGGAAGCCGCGCTCGCGCAGGAAGGCCGTCACCTCCTCGGCCGCGGCCACCGTCAGGGTGTAGACGATGCCCGAGCCGGGGAGCCGGTCGAGGTGGTCGGCCAGCCAGGCGAGCCGGTGGGCCGGGTCGGGCAGGGAGAGCACGCCGAGGGTGAGGCTCTCCCGGTCGAGCGGGCCGCGCAGCACCAGGGCGTGCTCGTCGGTGGTGCCCGTACCGAGTTGCTCGGCGACGTCCGCGGTGACCCGGGCGTTGGCGGTGGCGGTGGTGGCCAGTACCGGGACGCCGGGCGGGAGCTCCGCGAGCATGGTGCGCAGCCGTCGGTAGTCGGGCCGGAAGTCGTGGCCCCAGTCGGAGATGCAGTGGGCCTCGTCGACCACGAGCAGACCGGTGGAGGCGGCGAGCTTCGGCAGCACCTGGTCGCGGAAGTCCGGGTTGTTCAGGCGCTCGGGACTGACCAGCAGGATGTCGACCTTCCCGGCGGCGACCTCGGCCTGGATCTCGTCCCACTCCTCGGTGTTGGCCGAGTTGATGGTGCGGGCGTGGATGCCGGCCCGCGCCGCGGAGTCGACCTGGTTGCGCATCAGGGCGAGCAGCGGGGAGACGATCACCGTCGGCCCGGCGCCCCGGGCGCGGAGCAGGGCGGTGGCGATGAAGTAGACCGCGGACTTCCCCCAGCCGGTGCGCTGGACGACCAGGGCGCGGCGGTGGTCGACCACGAGGGCCTCGATGGCCGTCCACTGGTCCTCGCGCAGGACGGCGGCGGGGCCGGCCAGCTCCCGGAGGACGGACTCGGCCCGGGCCCGGACCTGCTCGCGGTCGGCGGTGGCGGTGGTGTGGATGTCGGGCTGCTGCATGGCGTCGATGTAACCCCATGGCGCCGACAAGGGGCGAACGAGGCGGGGCTCGCAGGGGGAAGACAGGGTGGATGGCGGGGTGGAATTCATCCGTTGATCCGCTGAACGGCCGACGAAATCCACTCGACGGTGTGGGTTTAGTGTGCCCCGAATGAGCGATGGGAAATTCGTGGCCGGGGTTATCCACAGGAAAAAAGGAAGTCAGGCGCTGATCTCGGATTGCGTTCAGTCTTGCGGCCATGAACGCGATGAACAACGAACACGTCACCCTGTCCCTCGGCCCGGCTTCCGAGCAGCGGCCGGTCGTCATGCGCGGTCCGGCCGACATGGCCGAGCTGTTGCCCTACCTCCTGGGGTTCTACCCCGACGACAGCATCGTCGCGGTCGGCCTCCAGGGCTCCGACCTTCACCAGGGCGGTGTCATCCGGGCGGACCTCCCGGCTTCGCCCGCGGACTGGACCGCGGCGGCCGAGGAGACGGCCGCTCTGCTGGTCGCCCTCTCGGAGCGGCACGGCAGTAGGCCGCTCCAGGTGCTCCTCTACCTCTGCCACGACCGGGGCACGGCGCACGCCCCGCCCGTGGTGGAGCGCCTGAGGCCGCTGGCCGACCACCTCCGCGCGGCCTTCGGGCGCAGGGGAGTGGCGGTGAAGGAGTCGCTGTGCGTCTCCGACGGCCGGTGGTGGTCCTTCCTGTGCCGTCGCGAGGGGTGCTGCGATCCGGCCGGCAGTCCGGTGCGGCGCGGGCCCGGTCCGGGCCCGGCGGCCGCCGCGGCGACGGTGGCCGGCCTGGTGCCGCGCGGCAGCCGGAAGGCGATCACGGGCGGACTGGCCCCGGTCGGCCCGCCGGAGGACGCCGTCCAGCGCGCGGCGCTCGCCCGCGCCGAGGCCGTCGCCGGCGCGGCCTCCCGGGAGCACGGCATCGCACTGCTGGAGCAGGCCTTCGCCGAGTTCGCGGCCGGCGCCCGGGAGCTCGACGAGGAGCGCACGGCCAGGTTGCTGCTCGCCCTGCGGGACCGCCTCACCCGGGACCGCGGCGTCGAGTACGTCAGGCCCGCCGAACTCGCTCCCGCCGAACGCCTGTGGCGCTTCCTCGCCCGGCGCGCCGTGCCGCCGTACGAGGGCTGTGCGGTGGCTCCGCTCACCCTGCTGGCCTGGGCCTCCTGGGCCGCGGGGGACACGGCGACCGCTCGGGTGGTGCTCGGCCATGTCCTGCGGCTCGCCCCCGGCTACCTGCTGGCCGAGCTGCTGTACGAGTCGATGAACGACGGCATGACGCCCAACGCACTGATGGCCGCCGTCGAGGCCCAGCGGCGGCGCCGTGAGGAACGCATGGCTGAGTCGGCGTCAAGGCCCGGGGCCGCAGGAGACGGCGTGCCCGGACCGGGGTCCGCCCCGACTGCGGGCGCGGACCCCGATGCTCCCGGTGGGCGGTCCGGGTCGTCCGGGGGTGGGCGTCGACGCCGACGGGGCGCTCGCCGGAAGGGGGCGGCTACCGCTCCCAGCCCGGCCGAACGCGGCCCCGGCGGATCCAGCGACTCCGGAGGCTCACCCGGGCCGGTACCGGACGGGAACGGGCCAGGCCCCGGGTCTGCGGTCATGATCCCGGCGCGCGGGTGCGGACCGACGCCGGGTGGCGGGCCGGTGGCCGGGCGCCGGCCCGCCCGGGGCATCCGGCTCGGCCGGGCGGCGGCGTGTGCGTCGGCCGCCGTCCGAGCCGGTACCGGGCTCCATCGGTGCCGGGGCGCCCGACAGGCGGCGAGAGCGGGCCGTCGTGCGCACTGATCCGCTCGCCGTGCTGGCCCTCCCGCGGCTGCTACACCTCGCCGTGGGCCATCTTGATCAGCCGGTCCAGCACCTTGCCGCCACTCACCGACAGGCCGTCGTGCTCCCACTCGTTGGTGACCCAGGTCCGCAGGCCGCGCACGGCACGGGCGGTTCGGAGCGAGTCGGCGGTGTCCACGTACATGTCGTCGTGGTACACCGCCGCCACGACCGGCACCGTGTTGGCGGCCAGGCGGGCCGGGTCGTACAGGTCGGGCCAGTCGGCGCGGGCGGCGAGCAGGTCCGCGGTCTCCTTCAGCGGGCGCAGCGCCGGGTCGGTGTCGAACATCCAGGGGTAGATCATTTCCCCGGTGAACAGCACCGGCGCGTCGGACGCCAGCGCGGCCTGGGCGTCGAACCGGGGGAACTCCTTGCGGACCCGCTCGGCCGACCACGCGGTGCCGCCCTGGTCCACCGAGCGCTGGCCGTAGATCGATTCGTGGAGCACGGCGTAGAGCGGTCCCTCGGCGAAGGAGAGCCGGGCCTGCACGCCGGCCAGGAAGGTGTCGGAGAGCTCGGGCCCGGCCGGGCCCTCCACCCAGGCCTCCTCCAGCAGGTAGTGGAGGGCGCCAGAGCCGCTGCCGCGGCCGAGCATGAGTCCGAGGGACTGGAAGGCCTCGACGGTCAGCAGCCCCCCGTCGGGCAGGGTGGCGGGGGCGTCGGCGAGATGGGCGGCGATTCGCCGCACGGCCTGGACGTCCTGCGGGAAGCGGGCGTAATGGGCCTCGTTCTTGTCGATCACGCGCGGGTAGGCGGCGCGGTAGACGTCATCGGCGGAGCTGTCGAGACCGGCGAGGCCGCCGGTGATGAAGGCCTCGGTCAGACCTTCAGGAGCGAAGGAGAGGTAGGTGAGGGTGCAGAAGCCGCCGAAGCTCTGGCCGAGCACGCTCCAGCGCCTGTCGGCGCCGAGCAGGCGCCGGCGGATCAGCTCGGCGTCCCGCACGATCGAGTCCGCGCGGAAGTGCGCCAGGTAGTCGGCCTGCTCCTGCGGGCCGCCGCGCCGAGCGAGGGTCTGCCGAGTCGCGGGCGTGGACCGTCCGGTACCGCGCTGGTCGAGCAGCAGGACCCGGTAGTCGTCCAGGGCGCGGTCCAGCCAGGTGTCGCGACCGAGCGGGCGGGCGGCCTTGCCACCGGGGCCGCCCTGGAGGAAGACCAGCCAGGGCAGGTCGTCCTTCTCACGGCCGCAGGCCACCACCTCGCGGGCGTACACCTCGATCTGCTCGCCGTCGGGGGCGCTGTGGTCGAGGGGGACCAGGAAGACGTGGTCGGTCGTGACGATCCCGGGCAGCCGGCTGACGGTGGACATGTAACTCCTCGGTCTCTGCTGGTCACAGCGGTTGCGTCGCGGTTCACGGGGTCACCGGGTGCGAGCGCCGCGACCCCCGCACCGTATCCTGGCCGCGATCGAGCACCGGTTCGACCGTCCCTCTCCCCGGCGGGGCGGCCGCCGGCGGTCGAATCACCGACTCCAACCAACCGGGCCCGTGCGGTCCTTGAGCGGTGGCGGGCCTCGGCAAGGCCTGTGAGGGAGGTCCGGCCGCGAGGGCGCGACGGCCCGGCCGCCCGGAGGCGACCGGAAGTCACGGGCGGGGGCGTGACCTGGGGGCGGTGCGCGGCGTTCACCCCGGGGGCCCTGCGCCCGTACGGCGCCGGACCGGCCGCCCGGATCCGAGCGGCCGTCCGCCCCGAGGTGCCGACCGGCCGAGCTCGGCCGCGAGCCCCCGGGCGCGGGCCACGGGGGCGACGCGCCGCGATCGGGGCGTACGGGCGAGGCGTCCCGGCAGGTCGGTGGCGCCGTGCACCTGACGGGGCGCCGGACCTGACGAGGTGCCGGCCGGGCGAGGCGCTGGGCACGAGGAGGTGCCCGACACGACGGCATGGGGCGCCGGTACCAGCCAGGTACCGCACGCCGCTTGGCACGGCCCACCACCGGGTACGGCCAGACACGGCACAGGCGCCGACGGGAGAAGCCCGCCGGTGCGGCACCATCAGTACGCGATCGAGCATGCTCGCGGCCCACCGGCCCTGACCGGCCGCCGGACCGCCGAGGGGAGGAGAGTCCGGTGACCGCCATGAGGCCACCCCAGGCCATGCCGGCCGAGAGCGTGGTCGGCGCGCCCAGGCCGGCCGGTCGGTCCGAGCAGATTCCGGCGCCCGGGCCGGCGGGCGCGCCCGCCGCCCCGGGACGGCTCGCGGCCCCGCCGCGCCCCCAGCCCCCGGCCGTCCACCACGCGGTGCTCTGCGTCAACGCCCCCGCGATGGCCGCCTCCGGTCCCGACGGCCAGCTGCGCGGCCACGGACTGCACGGCTTCTACCGCAACGGTGTCCGGGTGCTCGCCCGGATGGAGCTGCGGCTCGGCGGCATGGAGCCGCTGCCGCTCCAGGGCACCCAGACCAGCGCCACCCAGGCCCGCTTCCTCGGCGCCCTCCGTCTGCCCGGCGACCTCGACCCGGACCCGGCGCTCACCGTCGAGCGGCTGCGCCACGCCGACGGCGTGGAGACGGTCACCGTACGCAACACAGGGACCAGACCGGCCCGCCTGCCGCTGGAGATCGCCCTCGGCACCGACCTCGGCCCGGTCGCCGAGATCGCGGCCGGGCACCGCCCGGCCGACCTCCCGGGCCAGGTCCAGTCGGCCGGGCTGCGCTGGTCCGGCCCGGTGCACAGCGCCGTCGTCAGTGCCAAGCCCTCCCCGCACGCCGTCCTGGCCGGGGCCGGAGTGCTTCGCTGGGACCTGGAGGTCCAGCCCGGCGCCCGCTGGTCGGTCGAGCTGCGCGCCGAGCTCGAGAGCTCCCCCGGCGGTCCCCGCCCGCCCGCCGGGCGCGGCACCGGCGTCCCACTGCCCTGGGCCGAACCCGAGGTGCGCAGCGACGACACCCGCGCGGCCCCGCTGGTCACCCGCTCGCTGGACGCCCTCGGCGGGCTGCTGTTCGCCGACCCCGACCGCCCGACCGACCTCTACCCGGCCTCCGGAGCACCCTGGCGCTTCGGCCTCGCCCCGGCCGACGCACTCTGGGCCGCCCGGCTGACCCTGCCGCTCGGCACCAGGCTCGCCGCCGGGACCCTGCGCGCGCTGGCCCGCCGTCAGCAGCTCTCCGCCGCTCCGGGCCGCGTCGAGGGACTGCTGCCCGGCGCGCTGCGGCACGGCGGCCCCGAGCTGCCGCCCACCTGCACGGCCACCGAGGCCACCCTGCTGTTCGTCACCGTGCTGGCGGAAGCATGGCGCTGGGGCCTGCCGCGGGCCGAGGTCGCCGAACTGCTCCCGGCCGCCGAGCGGGCCCTGGCCGTGCTGCGCGAGGGCCTGGTCGACGGCTTCGTCACGGACCTGAGCCGTCCGGTGGAGGACCGCGCGGCCCACCCGGTGGCGGCCCGCGCCGAGGTGCAGGCGCAGGCGCACCGCGCGGCGCTGCACGGCGCCGAGCTCCTGGAGGCCTTCGGCCGCCCCGGCGCCGACGACTGGCGGAGTTGGGCCACCGAGCTGCGCGGCCGCTTCCGCGAGCGGTTCTGGATCGACGACCTCTCCGGTGGCCGCCCCGCAGCCGGCCTCGCCCCCGGCGGCCAGCCGCTGCCGGCCCTCGCGTCCTCCCTGGTGCACCTGCTCGACACCGGGCTCGCCGTCGACGGCGGTCGGCACGAGAGCCTGCTGGACCGCGAGCAGACCCGGCTGTTGGCCCAGCGTCTGGTCGCGCCGGAGCTGGACAGCGGCTGGGGCCTCCGCACGCTCAGCGCCAAGTCCCCTCGCTTCAATCCGCTGGGCCACCGCGGCGGCGCGGTGCGCATCCATGAGACGGCGCTGGCGATCGCCGGGCTCGCCGAGGCCGGCCATGAGAACGAGGCCGGGACCCTGCTGGAGGGACTGCTGGCGGCGTCCGCCCACTTCGAGGGCCGGCTGCCGGAGATGTACGCGGGGGAGCAGCGCACCCTGGGCTGCCCTCCGGTGCCGCACCCGGCCGCCTGTCGCCCGGCGGCGGTCTCCGCGGCCGGAGCCGTCCACGCCGTGTTCGCCCTCGCGGGGGTGCGGCCCGACGTCCCGGGCGGCCGGGTGCTGGTCCGCCCGGCCAGTACCGCCCCGCTGGGCGAACTGGAGCTGACGGGCCTACGGGTGGCGGGTGAGCCGTTCTCGGTCCGGGTCAGCCGGATCGGGGTGGCGATAGTGGAGGAGGCTTCGGCAGATCTTCAACTGGTCGCCCGCTGACGCGCCCCGGCGGTGCCCCCGGCTCGGGACCCGCCGCGGCGGCCCCGCCCGGGCCCGGAGCTGCCTGGCGCCGTCGGCCGGGCCCAGGTAGCCGCACCGACCGTCGCCGGGCCGAGGTCGCCGTGGCATCACCGCCGCGTCCGCCCGTGCCCGAACGTGCCCGCGCGGGCAGGCCACCGACACCGCCCCTCCGTGTCCTGGCCTGTGCTTATCGTCAGAGAGACGACTATGATCGTCGCCATGTCGCGTTACGATCCGTCGGCCTTCCCGCCGTTCGCTGTCACGGTAGACCTGGTGGTGCTGACGGTGCGCGACCACTCACTCTGCGCCCTGCTGGTCAGGCGCGGTGAGCCGCCCTACCAGGGGTACTGGGCGCTCCCCGGCGGATTCGTCCGCCCGGACGAGGGCCTGGCCGAGGCCGCCTCCCGGGAGCTGGCGGAGGAGACCGGCCTGCGCGCCCACTCCGCCCCCGGTCATGACGCGGTCGGCCCCGGCGCGGCCGGTGCCCACCTGGAGCAGCTCGCCACCTACGGCCACCCGCAGCGCGACCCTCGGATGCGCGTGGTCAGTGTGGCCTACCTGGTGCTCGCCCCCGACCTCCCCACCCCCCGAGCCGGCGGCGACGCCAGCAGTGCCCGCTGGGCGCCGGTCAGCGAACTCCTCGGGGAGAGCCCGGCCGACGGCGTCCCGCTCGCGTTCGACCACGGTCTGATCCTGGCGGACGGTGTGGAACGCGCTCGCTCCAAGATCGAGTACTCCTCCCTCGCGACCGCCTTCTGCCCGACCGAGTTCACCGTCGGTGAGCTGCGCCGCGTCTACGAGGCCGTCTGGGGCGTGGTCCTGGACCCGCGCAACTTCCACCGCAAGGTCACCGGCACCCCCGGCTTCCTCCTCCCGTCGGGTGGCACCACGACCCGTCAGGGCGGGCGCCCAGCCCAGCTCTTCACCGCCGGCGGTGCCACGGTCCTCAACCCGCCCATGCTCCGCCCGGAATCCTGAGAGCCCGGAGTCCGGCCGGGAAGCTGGTGGCGGACCACCGCGCCCCCCGCCGGCGGACCACCGCACCGCACCCCCTGCGGCGGATCGCCGGTAGCGATGCCCGACGGCATGCCCGGACCTGTGAATCGCAGGATCGGATTGTCCCCTGATCGGGTGAGGTGGACAGGCGGTCGGCCCGTGGCGGTTCGAGAATGCCCGGAATCGGCGGTGCTGACCCCTAATGTGCTGGCGTCGAGAAGGTCGGCCGAGCGCATGGGAGCAGCCAGCGATGATCCAGATCACGGGACTGACCAGGGCGTATCGCAAAGGCGTCCCGCCCGCCGTGCTGGATCTGACCTTCGACGCCCGGCCCGGAATGGTGACGGTGCTGCTCGGCGACGAGGGAGCGGGCAAGACCACCGCCCTGCGGCTGATGCTCGAACTCGAACGCGGCCAGGGCATCACGCTCTTCGACGGCCGGCCGTACCGCCGGATCCGGCGCCCCGAGCGGGAGATCGGTGTGCTGCTGGCCGGGCCGGGGGAGGGGGCCGGGCACCCGGGGCGCAAGGCGTGCGGCCACCTGCGGATGCTGGCCGCGGCGGTCGGCGTACCCCCTCGCCGGGCCGACGAACTGCTGGAGCAGACCCGGCTGGCCGCCGTCGCCGGGCAGCGGCTGCGCAGCTTCTCGCCCGGCATGCACCGCCGGCTCGCCCTGGCCGCCGCGCTGCTCGGCGATCCCGGCACGCTGCTGCTGGATGCGCCGACCGAGGGGCTGTCGCCGCGCAACGTCGAGTGGTTCCACTCCTTCCTGCGGTCCTTCGCGGTCGCGGGCGGAACGGTCCTGGTCACCACCCGTACCCCGCAGGAAGCGGCGCAGCTGGCGGACCGAGTGGTCACCCTGGACCGCGGTCGGATGGTGGCCGATCAGCCCGTGTCGGAGTTCTGCCGGACCAGGCTCAGCCCCGAAGTCGCGGTCCGCGGGCCGCAGATGGCGCGCCTGGCCGACCTGCTGGTCAGCCAGGGCGCCGAGGTGCGCCGGGACGGCGGCGCGGGCCTCGCGGTGGCGGGCATCGACCGCACCGAGATCGGTGAACTCGCCTACCGCCACGGGATCCTGTTGCACGAGCTGGCGGACCGGGTGGTCGAGCAACCGGTGCCCCGGGCCGCCCTGCCGGCCCCCTCCGGGCGGTCCGGCCACCTCAGGGTCCAGCAGACGCCGGACCAGCACCCCGAGCCGGCGCCCGGGACCGACCAGCCCAGCCCGAGCCCGGGCTCGGACCCGGACCCCGACCCGGACCCGACCTCGGTCCCTCATCCGACCTCGGGCCCCCATCCGGAGCCGCACCTCGAGCCGGCTCGTCAGCCAGCGGTCCCCGAGCCCGCCGCCGAGGGCCGCGGCCGGGCCGACGCCTCCCTGCCCACCCGAGCGCTGCCGGTGGCCGCCGTGCGGGCAGCGCTCCCCGCCCTCGGCGCGGCCGCCGCCGCCCGCCAGACCGACCCCGCCCCCACCCTGGCGATGGACCGGTTCTTCCCCGGTGAGCCCGGCCCCGTAGACGCCACTGCCCCCACGCCGGATCCCGCCCCCACCGGCGCCACCGCCCCGACCGGCGCCACCGCCCCGACCGGCGCCCCCGCCCCGACCGGGGCCACCGCCCCGACCGGCGCCACCGCCATGGCGAGCGCCCCGGCCCCGTCGGACGGCTCCGCCCGCACCCCGGCCCAACACCCGCGCCGTCGGGAGAGCGCCGAGGACCTGCTCAGTGACGACACCGTCCGCCTCGGCCGCCTGACCACCGGCAACGCCCCCGCCACCCCCGACGACCACCGGAGCGAGTGAACCGTGCGTGTCCTGGCCTACGAGCTGCGCCGCCTCCGCGGCCTGCGTTCCACCTGGCTGCTGTTCGCCGCCGTGCTGCTCTGCGACGTGGTCGTGGCCGCCGTCCTGGCGAGCCAGGCCCCGGCGGGCCTGCTGGCCGCCCCGGCCGGGGTGCGACTGCTGACCGCCGCCGTCCCGCTGATCCCGCTGCCCTTCACGGCACTCGGAGCCGGCCTGCTGGGTGCGCTCTCCTACGGGCACGAGGTGCGCCAGCCGGGGCTGGCGGCCTCGCACGTCCGCTACTCCCGTCGGGTCCGGTTGCTGCTGGCCAAGCTGCTGGTGATCGGCCCGGTGGCGGCGCTGTTGGCGCTGGCGTCCCTGCTGCTCGACACGGTGGCGGTGCATCTCGCGCTGCCGGCCGGGGTGAGCGTGGCGGCCTGGTCGGACCCGGCCGCGCTCTCCGCGCAGGTGTCCGAGGCGCTGGGCGCCCTCGGGCTGGACGGGCTCGGGGATCTGCCGGGCGGCTTCGCCCCGCTGGCGCTGGTGGCCGGGCACGGGGTGCCGGCCGCGCTGCTGGCGTTCGTGCTGCTGACCGTGGTGGCGGGTTGGACGGGCGTGCTGACCGCCTCGCTGACCCGCAGCGCCGCCGCGGGGATGCTGCTGCTGTGCGCCCTGCCGCCGCTGCTGGAGGCCGGGGTGGCCCTGCTGCTGCGCCGGACCGGTCGGCCCTGGCCGAGCCGGGCGGCCGGGCTGCTGCCCTTCCAGTCCGGCATCGAATGGGCCTACGGCTGGGTGTACGGCGGGGCGCGCCAGGTGGCGGCCAGCGGTTCGGCGCTGACGGACCCGGCGCTGCTCGCGGCGGTCGCGGCGCCCGGGGCGGTCCTGCTGCTCGCCGCGCTGCTCGTCCAGGCCCGCCGCCGAGCGCTGTAGCGTCCGTCGCCCACCGCCCGCGAGGACCCGTCGCGCCCCGCCGCAAGGCACCGCAGCCCCACCGTCCAGCGGCCGTAACGCCCGCCGCCGAGCCGCCAGTTGCCCGTCAGACCGCCCCGATCCACCAAGATCGACCAGCAGTGACCGTAATGAGCGGTTCTTCCTGATAAGAAGTCAATTATCCAGTCACGGTCGATCACCCTTTCGTGTGCTTTTCACGAGAATTCTCAAGCTGCGTCGGCGGATCGCCGACAAAGGAGGCGTGAGTACCCTTGCGCACCCCACCATGACCCCCGCCCGTTCCGCCGAGGGGCCGATCCACGGCTCCGGCGATCTGGACCGCTTCTCGTACGCCGACCGGCCGCCGGTGCCCCGCTGGGAGGGCGCCGAGTCGGACATCGCCCGGGTCGGCCGCAAGACCACCAGCAGCCGAGGCCGCGGTCTGCACGGCCAGCTGGTCCAGCAGCTCGGTCAGATGATCGTCTCCGGCGACCTCGGCGCCGACCGTCCGCTGGTGCCGGAGGAGATCGGCCAGCGGTTCGAGGTGTCCCGGACCGTCGTCCGCGAGTCGCTGCGCGTGCTGGAGGCCAAGGGCCTGGTCAGCGCCCGTCCGAACGTCGGCACCCGGGTCCGTCCGGTCAGTGACTGGAACCTGCTGGACCCGGACATCATCGAGTGGCGCGCCTTCGGCCCGCAGCGGGACGAGCAGCGTCGGGAGCTCTTCGAGCTCCGCTGGGCGATCGAGCCGCTGGCCGCCCGGCTCGCCGCCGGCCACGGCCGGGAGGACGTCCAGCAGCGGCTGGTCGAGCTGATCGAGATCATGGGGCACGCCGCCGCCCAGGCCGACCTGTCGACCTACACCCGGGCCGACGCCGAGCTGCACGGCCTGGTCCTGCAGATGGCCGGCAACCGGATGCTGGAGCACCTGTCCGGCATCGTCTCCTGCGCGCTGCAGGTCTCGGGCGGCCCGGCGATCTCGTGCGAGCGGCCCTCCGAGGCCTCCGTCGGCCTGCACGCCCGGCTGGTCGACGCGCTGGGCACCGGCGACGGCACCGCGGCCGAGGCCGCGATGCGGGCGCTGCTCACCGTCCACCCCGAGATCGAGCCCTCCGTCCCCGCGCCCCGGGAGCACTGAGCGGGCTGTTCTCCGCGAGCGGGCCCGCCGGGCGCGGCCCGCTCCGCCACCCTCCGCCGAGCCTTCGGCCGGGCCCTCCGCCGAGTCTTCCGCCAGGCCCTCCGGCCGCACCCGCGCGGCGCAGCCGGAGGGCTTCCGCGTGGTGGCGACCCCGCGGACCCGTACGGCAGCCGGCCCCGGAGTGGCCCCGACGGCCGCCCCGGGGCC